>JBLMYN010000066.1:0-4087 GCA_050258305.1 Actinomycetota bacterium | reverse complement strand
CGTATTATGCGCAGATTACGACTTCTAGTGCTTTTGGGGCTTGTGCTTGCAGTGGGGGCTACCTCGGTGGCCAAGAAGAAGGACGACACCACCGCAGCCAATAACCAGACGCAGCAGCAGGACGGCCATCGCAAGCACTGGTGGTCACCGCCCCATTTCCACTTCCATCACAAAAAGAATCAGGCAGACTCCGCGGCCAAGAAGCAGGAGAGTAATGCGGCCGTCAAACAGCAGGAAGCTCAGCCGACGGTTCACGTGGAAGATCCCCTGATTGAAGCGGACGCGAAGCACAAGGCTGCGACGCATCCGGCGACCCACAAGACGGTTGCTGCCACCAGAACACACAGGACCACCACACGCACGGCGCGGCACACCAGGACCGCTTATGCGAAACGGCCCGCCCACAAAACTGTTGCCCATACGCACATGGCGGCGCACAAGAGCGGCGTAGCCACTCACGCGCACAGGAAGACAGTTGCTGCTGCCAGACATAGCGGAAAGACGGTCCGGCACAATTGCTCTCCGGAAGAAGCCAAGAAGGGCCCCTGCCGGGCAGCCCGGGCGCATACCCAGAAACCCATGGTCAGGGCGTCTGCGTCCTGATCTGAAAAATCAAAAGGCGCCCAGCGCTTCGGTTTTCCTAGCCGATGCGCCGGGCGCGGAACTCACCTTCAAGCTTCCAGGTCTCGCCGTCAGTTTCCAGCGCTTCACCCAGCCAGCGGAATGAATCAGGAGTAATTTCAGTAAAGCGCCAGCGCGTCGCCGTCCCGTCCGGCCGCGCCCCGACCTGCACAATCTCATCCCCAATCTTCCGCCCGGTCTGCCGCTCCTCGTGACCGCTGACAGGATTGAACCAGCGAATGCGCCATGCCTGGTTGATATCGCACTCGATTGCGGGTTCGGTGATATCTCGAATTTCAATCACGCTTTTCACGCGGAGTTCGGCGTGAGCCCGCGTTCCTACCGCAGGAATCCGAATCAGTGAATGAACCAGGCGAAAGGGCCCCGATCACGGCGATGAACGGCGACGACTGGCGATGTACCTACCCCCACCCCCCTTTTTTGCGAATTTGTTGCAAACAAACACGCTTAGACGAAATCGACCCAGCCTCGCCCCTTGGGTCACGCCGAGATTTCCACTGGGTCACCCGGAGTTTTCCACTGGGTGACCCAAGATTTTTTCTGGGTGACCCAAATACCCACCAACCAGGTATGGTATTTCAGCGAGCTCAGCCGACGGTCGCTACTTTGCCTGGCAAATAGCGGATGGCTAACGGCTAAGAGCTGTTTTTTGTCAAAGACCATCTTCCCGCGCCGCCTGGGCAGCCGGTCTCGGTATCTCAAATGCCAATGACCCGGTACCAATAACGGGGGCAACTTTACCATATCTTCGCCTGCGAAGCAAGGGCGCAAACTGCTTTTGGACCAGCGGCATGGGGATCGGCAATCCCGCCATGTTGATGCAGCTGATGGACGCCGCCTTGCCCACCCTCTGCATGCTATGAGTAAGAGTCCGTGCAATCCGCGATCATCCGCGTGAATTCGCGGCAGGCCTCTTTCCAGATCACCGGCGCCGTCGATGCTCTCTCCCGCTTGTCATGCTGAGCGCAGCGCGAACGAGGCACACCCCAGCAAACCGAAATCGGGTTTGCCGGGGACCCCGCACCCTGAGCCTGCGAAGGGGGAGCAAGCGCGCAGTCGAAGCATCCCGAGAATGCGTCCCGAACGACGCCGATTTAGGGAATTCTACCGATGAACTTTCCCCTGACACCGCATTTTGCGGCCACAATTTTCATAAGCGAACAATGCGAGGGAGAAAGTACTGGCCAAAATTCCCTGTATCAGCATCGTCCGGGACACATCCTCGGGACCCGTTCGACTCCCGCTTGCTTCGTTCCTCGCTCGCGGTCGCTCAGGGTGACACGCTGCAAGCAGCATCGCGTGGAACAGCTCCCCATTCTTCCGCAGATATCCGCGTGAATCCGCGGCAGGCCTTGCGCTGAAATCTCTCGATCTGCTGTCGAAGTAGGGATGAAGACTACTCGCTAGCCTGCAGGCTCACGGATGGCAAGCTGGCAGGCAGCGAGCGCGCGGGACAGGAATTGATCCAGTCCCTCGTCGTCATCCATATCGTCATCATCTTGATCACCTTGCTCGCGCCACATGAATGCGCGCCCGTTAGAGACCTCGATGGTAAAGCCATCACTGCACGGCGTGGGCCCGTGGTCAGGGGTTCCGTCTCCAATTTCGAACACCACAATCTCGCGGGAATCCGCCTTGTGGCCGTGGCCGCTGGCGCGCCTCTGGACGAAATGGCTGAACCCGGTTCCATCCAGCACGCCACTTAAGACGCTTTCCGCGGTGTCAAAGCGTCCAAAGAAAGAAGTTGCATACAAGTCCAATTCGGCGGGATCGATCTGGGTTCTGTACTGCCATCCGCGGGACGATGCGTACACCTGCATTTCGTTGTCGGCCTTGCGCCGCCAGAACCGGAGGAACAACCACACGGCTGCCGGAATGGCAACATACAGGATGTCGCGATAAGAGTTGAGCGCCTTCCACATGCGCGCGGGATTATAACGGTTTTGCGGTGCGCGGCAAATCGAACTTTTTTCCTCGCATGGTTCGCTCATGGCAGGGCGTGTGTCACAAAATCCGTTTTGGAGAAGAGTCCCTGGGTTGAAACTCCCTGAGACTGCATGGGCGCGGGACGCATTCTCGGGGTCCTTCGACTCCCGCTCGCGTCGTTCCTCGCTCGCGTTTGCTCAGGATTGGCCAGGTTGAGAGTTTGTGCTCCGCCGTGGATTGCGTTTAGCCTGCGAGTCCTCTTGCTTTGCTCCGAACGCGCAGACAATCGGCGGCAGGAGCGCCAAAACATTCAACTGCACAATCCTGAGCGAGCCCGAAGGAGCACGCCGGGCCCCACGCGCGCGCGGTTTTCGCGTGCTTGGGCGGTCGTGCGACTGAGGACGAGTCGAAGGACCCCGAGAGTGTGTCCTCCGCCATGCGGTTTCAGGGAGTTTTAACGACGAAGCGTTGCTACCATCTTCGCTATTCCCCGCAAGAAACACCTCAACCTGCGCAATCCTGAGCGACTGCGAACAAGCCTGCGAAACGCTTGCGGAACTGGAGAGGAGAGCGTGGGCGACTGCAAGCCGAGTATTGACTTTCGCCGAATTGTCGCCTACGCTATGCGCCTACGCCTATGAGGGTGGACAAGGGCCGAAAAACGGGGATTCTGGTGATCGCCGCGTCGATCATTGTTGCTCCGGGCTCCAAGCCGGTCGCGACCATCAGGCATTCCGTCAATCTCGCCCGCCTCGTCCTGGCGGAAGTGGAGAGGAGAGGGTGAAACAAAATCAGGCATCCTTACTGTTCTGCTATGCTGCTGGTGATCAGGCAATGACAGCCATAAACGCAGTACCGATTCCAGTATCCTGCGAGCCTAAAGGCGTTGTTTATACAAGGGAGTGGGTTGTAAATCTGCTCCTTGACCTTGCCGGCTATGTGCCTACCGCTAATCTCGTCGACGCGATCGCGGTGGAACCTTCCGCAGGGGAAGGCGCGTTCTTGGGCCCAATGATTGGCCGGTTACTCGCATCGTGCAAGAGGCTTGGCAGGGCCATTGCGGATTGCGAACACTCGCTTATGGCGTATGAACTCGATCAAAGCAGCGCGAAGCGAGCCCGGGATTTTGTATGCGAGTTGCTGGAGCGTGAGGGAGTCGGGAGGCAGGTCGTAGATCGACTGGCAAACTCCTGGGTCCGATGCTCGGATTACCTGTTTGAGGACTGGGGACTCGAAGCCGATTTTGTGATCGGGAACCCGCCATATGTAAGGCTTGAAGATATGCCCGATACGAGTGCGGCTATCTACCGGCAGGCATACGCTACAATGCGCGGCCGAGCCGATTTGTATGTGGCATTTTTCGAGGCTGCATTGCGCCAATTGAAGCAGGGAGGCGTGTGCGCATTTATATGCGCCGACCGTTGGATGCGGAATCAGTATGGGGCTGAGCTGCGCCGTCTGGTCACGTCCGATTACAGTGTCGACTTCTTGATCGAAATGCATGATGCACAGCCGTTTG
>JBLMYN010000065.1:0-3711 GCA_050258305.1 Actinomycetota bacterium | reverse complement strand
CCAGCGGTCAATGCCATTGCCAACGCCCCCCAAAAAGTGACGCGCATGACAGACGTAATCACGGGTGCGCCTCCTGCGCGTGCAGCCAGGAAGCCCAGCAGCGCAAGAAAGAAGAGTGAGCTACCTGCGACACCCCACATAAGCGCAGAAACGGGAAGCAAGAGCACCATCAGAAGCGGCAGGACCGCGCCCACGGCAAACGTACCCGCCGAAGCTAATGCTGCCTGCACGGGTTTTGCAGCCAATGTGTCGGATATGCCCAGTTCATCTCGTCCATGTGCGGCCAGTGCGTCATGCTGCGTTAACTGGGTGGCAACTTCTGAGGCCAGTGCCTTGTCCAGGCCACGCTTAACGTAAATGGCCGCCAGTTCTGCGTGTTCCTGTTGGGGGTTCGCAGCCAGCTCTTCGCTCTCCCGAACCAGATCCGCGCTTTCCGTATCGGCTTGTGAACTGACCGAGACATATTCGCCAGCAGCCATCGACATGGCGCCAGCAACAAGGCCGGCAACGCCGGCAACCAGAATACTCTGAGTACTGGCGCCTGCTGCCGCGACGCCTAGGACAAGGCTCGCGGTAGAAACGATGCCGTCGTTCGCACCAAGAACTGCGGCGCGGAGCCAGCCTGTTCGGTGTGTTCTGTGCCTTTCACCGTGTCTCATAGCGTCCACCGTGTAATGGGGAGTTCATTGCGACGTCTAACGTCCAAACTCAGCGGCGCGTGGCTTCTCGCGCGTCCGCTGGGGTGCGATGTTGCGCTGTCCATCGGCGGTTCTGTTCCTACTCCGTTGCACCTGCCTCTCTGAGCAGTCGGACAACATCGGTCTTTTTGGCGTTCCTTGCCCACACTAGGGCCGTCTCGCCCCGCGAATCCTTGGCGTCCACGTTGGCATGGTGAGCAAGCAGCATCCTGACGATCTCAACATGCCCCTTGCCAGCAGCCCATATCAACGCAGTGTGTCCTTGATCATCGCTTGCGTTTGGATCAGCGCCATGTTCAAGCAGCGCACTGACGATGGCTGTATGGCCGTTCAGTGCCGCCTGCATCAGGGCTGTCACGCCACCGGTCGGCTTCGCGTTTACGTTTGCCCCATGTGCCAGCAAGAGGTTGACGAACTCGAGATTGCCGTTTCGAGCTACCTCCATGAGCGCTGTTCTGCCATAGATGTTCGCGGCATTCACGTTCGCGCCCTTGGCAATCAACGCCCTGGCGATGCCAGCATCGCCCGTGCCCGTACCGCCCCACGTGGAAGCCATGAGGGCAGTCAGTCCGTCCCGGTTTGACGCGTTCACATCCGCCCCCGCCTGGAGCAAGGATTGCACTTTGGAAGAGTTTCCATCCCACGCCGCCTGGATCAATGCGGTATTGCCGGCTGGTTGGGCAATGCACGCCGACAGCATCGCAAAGAGGGCGGCTGCGGCACTGGTGCACAGAGCGCGGAATCGAGCGGAAATGGTCATTTTTCTCGTGTCCAACGTTCCGGCTGTGCGGCACCGGCCATGGAAGTTTCACGAAACATGCTGCGCTTTCCCCAGCGTCCGCACGAGCCGGTTGTTATGTTGCACTTTGTTCCTCTCGGTACTGCCTGTTGGCCTCTTTAATGAGTGACACCACACAGTAAACAAAGAAGCCGAAGAAGAGACAAGCCAGGGCCAAGGCACTGTATGCCCAAAGGGCAGCACGTTCTGGCGGCCAACGCTCCGGCGCTGCGGCACTAAGCCAAGCATAGAAATGAAGCTTGTGCCGGCATAACCGGCGGCAAGCAGCGATACAACCCAACCCGGCCACAACAATATTTTTCTTCGTTTCGTCATGCTGCAACATGACTCGAATTCGACCGCCCAAAAGCTGCGCTAAACGGAGCTTTTAGGCGTTACTAAAATCGGATGTCTTACGGATCATGTTGTTAGCGTTTTTTGTTACTTCAGAATAATCAGAAAATATATTATTCAACCTACACGAAACCTATTTCCCGATCAATTTGAGAAATTCCTTTTCGTTTAATATCGTAATTTCCAGCGCCTTCGCCTTGTCGGCCTTCGAGCCCGGCTCCTCGCCGACGATGACGTAATCGGTTTTCTTCGACACGCTGTCGGTGACCTTGGCGCCAAGTTCCTGGAGTTTGCGCCGGGCTTCGTCGCGGCTCATGGAAGCGAGACCGCCGGTTAAAACAAAAATCTTGCCGGCCAGCGGCGAATCCATCTTCACGCGCGTCGGCTTGGGCCAGTGAATGCCGGCTTTGATGAGCGCGCGGATGACTTCGCGGTTGTGTTTCTCGTGAAAGAATTTGTAGATGTCCTCGGCCATGGCCGGGCCAATGCCGTGGATTTGCTCCAGCGTCTCGCGCTTGGCATCCATGATCTCGTCGATCGCACCGAAATGATCGGCCAGCAGTTGCGCCGTGGCCTCGCCCACCTGCGGGACGCCGAGCGCATGCAGGAAGCGCGCGAGCGTGGTGTTCTTGCTCTTCTCGATCTGGTCCAGCAGGTTCTGCGCCGATTTTTCGGCCATGCGCTCCAGGTCAGCCAAGACGTCTTTCTTCAGCCGGTAGAGATCAGCCACGGTTTTCACCAGGCCCTTGTCCACCAGCTGCTGCACCAGCTTGTCGCCGAGGCCTTCGATGTCCATGGCGTGGCGCGAGGCGAAGTGCAGCAGCGCGCCCATGCGCTGGGCGGAACACACCAGCCCACCCATGCAGCGGTGCGCGGCTTCTTCCTCCTCGCGAATGACTTCCGAGCCACACACCGGGCATTTCTTCGGCATGTGCCATGGTTTCGTTCCGCGCGGCCGCTTTTCTCTTATGACCGCCACGACTTCGGGAATGACGTCGCCGGCGCGCCGCACCACCACGGTGTCGCCGACGCGCACGTCCTTGCGCTCGACTTCGTCCTGGTTATGCAGCGTCGCGTGCGTGACGGTGACGCCGCTCACCTGCACCGGCTTCAGCACCGCCACCGGCGTGATCACGCCGGTGCGGCCGACCGAGGCCATGATATCCTCGACCACCGTATTCTCTTCATGCGCCGGGAACTTGTGCGCGACCGCCCAGCGCGGCGCGCGCGCGGTGAAACCCAGACGGTCGCGCGCAGAGAGATCGTCGACCTTGTACACCACGCCGTCGATCTCGAACGGCAGTTTGTCGCGCTTGGCGAGAATCTCCTGGTGGTACTTGAGGCATCCGTCCGCACCATGCACCACGCGGAAGAATTCGGTCGCGCGGAAGCCCCAGTCCTTGAGGTTCTTGACGACTTCCGAGTAGCGCCGCGCCACCGGTTCTGAGGTCTCGCCCAGGCCCCACGGGAAAAAACTCAGCGGGCGCGAGGCGGTGACGCGCGGGTCGAGCTGGCGCAGGCTGCCGGCGGCGGCGTTGCGCGGATTGGCGAACACCTTGCCGCCCTGCTTCAGCTGCTCGGCGTTCAACCGCTCGAAATCCTTCTTCGGGATCACCACTTCGCCGCGCACTTCCACCACTTTCGGCCAGCCCTTGCCCTGCAAGTGCAGCGGCACGGTCCGGATGGTGCGCACGTTCACGGTCACGTCCTCGCCGGTGCTGCCGTCGCCGCGTGTCCCGGCCTGCGTGAGCACGCCGTTCTCGTAACGCAATGAAACCGAGGTCCCGTCGAACTTCGGTTCGGCGGTATAGGCGATCTCGTCCCCGGCCTCCAGGCCCTTGCGCACGCGCTGGTCCCACTCGCCCAGCTCCTCGTCCGAGA
>JBLMYN010000064.1:0-2939 GCA_050258305.1 Actinomycetota bacterium | reverse complement strand
CGGCCCTGGTTCCGGGCCGGTTGGGGTGGAGGCGCAATACAGGTTAACCGACTCACCCCAACGAGCGCAAATCGCTGCTAGTCAGGCGCCCCGGCACGGCGCAGCCGTGGGCTAGGGGAAGATTTCAAAAACGGTAGTGCACAGCGGTGCTGAACATGAAGTTATGCGTCGTCCTCCCTGGTAGTGGAGGGAAGAATATGAAACCCGGCGGGACGTTGCCGACAGCCGTGAATAAGACTCCTTGTTCTCCGAACTCCATGAGGTCGCCCGCATCCCAGCGCAACGCCCAATGGCGTGCCGGGTAATACTCAAGAACTCCACCCAGATCGAGCGCCTTCTGATTCTCTCTGGCCAGACGGAAACTGGCGGTCGACAACCCGCCTCCTGGACCAAAAATCTCGGTTACCTGCCGTAGGCTATTTCCAAACGAGATCAGGCCGGGACGGACCTTGGCGAAAAACCCGAAGCGCTGCGTGCGCGTACCCGCTTTGACACCGAAAAGCGCAGTCATGACGTGTTGTGGCGTTGGCGTTGGGGACCAACTGTATGCGGCATCAAAGGCTATATGACGCCCGAAATTTACATCGCCTTCCGCGCCGGGCCCAAATGCTTCAGCTCCAACCCGCATTGCGGTAAAACTGGCTCCTGCCTCAAAACGTGGTGGCGAGTCTTGTCCCAGTGCGGCTGATGGCGCAAAGGTTATGAGAGACAAGCCCAACATGGCGATCACGGCTAAACGAATCAAGCGTGCCCTGCAGCGGAAATCTTGCATCCAGTAGCTCTCCTCGAAATCTGTAGTTCAGTTCCTTCCCCGAGCTATGATCGTCCAGAGCTGCTGAATTTGCGATTAATTTTGGCAACTAGAATCGCAGATCACACCCCAGGCAATCATAAGTATTCTCAAATATTTCAATCTTCCTGACCTGAGAGCGCAACCGTGGATAGCGTTTAGATAAAGACCCCAAGCACCTTCAGGCGCTGCCTTGACACATCCAGCTTGCGGCCGCTCCCACCACGAAGGTTCGAGGGTGAGCTGGGACGTTACTTCGGAAACTCAAACCTACCTCATTCTTCATTGATACCGGACGGAAGCTCTGCTACAGTTCTGCGCCAGCCTTTCCTCAAATCTCAAGAAACAGGTAATTCAGCATGCTCAATACAGTGCGCGCCACGGTCCTATGCTGCGTGATGGTTGTTCAGGGTGTGACCGCTCAAACCAGCTCACAAACGCAGGGCGAGAAGCCGGCTACGGCTCCGGCGTCAGGACAGAGCTCAAATCAGGCCACCCAGACGAAAGCCGCCCCTGCCCCGGCGGCAGCCGCGCAAGCCGGCCCTGAACGGCTTCGGCTTGGAAGATGGCACGCCAGTGAAGCTGCGGCTGACCCGGAATCTCTCCTCGGCCACGGACAAAAAGGGTGACACTGTGGATTTCGAGGTGCTGGACGACGTCACCGTGAACAACGTGGTGGTGATCCCGCGTGGCGGCGTCGCCCTGGCGACGATCACTGAGGCACAGCCCAAACGCCGCATGGGGCGCGGCGGCAAGCTGGACGTGAACATCGATTCGGTGCGCCTCAAAGACGGTGAAAGGGTGCCGCTGCGCGCAATGAAAGAAAACAAGGGCGGCGGGCACGTGGGAGCGATGACCGGCGCCATGGTGGCAACAGGCATCGTCTTTTTCCCGGCAGCGCCGTTGTTCCTGTTTATGCACGGCAAGGACATCAATATCCCCAAGGGCACCGAGATTACCGCCTACGTGGCCAGTGACGTCGTCCTCGACAAGGCAAGGTTCGTCGACCAACCCGCTGCGGCCAGCGAGGCTTCTCCCAGCGCAGCAGTCTCGGCACTGACTAACGTGGCGATTGCCTCCACGCCTCCCGGAGCGGATGTCGAGGTGGACGGAAAATTCGTCGGGGATACGCCGGCTACCATCGAACTCGCCGCGGGTGACCACACCATCAAAATCAGCAAGACGGGGTACCAGACCTGGAATCGGACATTGACGGCTTCGGGCGGCAGCGTAAGCCTGAACGCTGATTTGGAGCAGCATAAATAGCTTCCGAAAATCCTCTCGTCGAGAACCCGGGCACGGCGAAGCCGTGGGTAAATGTTGAACAGCAGCGCAAACGCCTTTAGCCCGGGGCCGCCGACCAGCCCTGGTTTTGGGCTGGCTGGGGTGGAGGCGCGCCGGCACGCGCGCTGTTCGCGTGGTGCGGTAAAGAGACCCCGAGCATGCATGCGATACCATGCTGCTGCAAGGCGTTTCAACAAAAGTACAATGAAAGATGGTTTTCAATACCGCTTTTGGGTGTACATCGTCGCCAGTGTGACCGGAACGCTCTACACCGGCCTTACCGGCGATCTCTACAAGCGCATCATGCAGCACAAAACCGGCGAAGTTGAAGGATTCGCCCGGCAGTATAGATGCACTCGCCTGGTTCACTACGAAGGCTTCGACCAGGCTGAGAAGATGATCCAGCGCGAAAAGCAGATCAAGAGCTGGCGGCGTGAAAAGAAAATTGCGCTGATTGAAAAGACGAATCCGCGCTGGCAGGACCTGGCGGAAAATTGGGGCCGTCCGCTCCTGCTGCCCGGGGAAAGCATCCGCAAGAAAACGCCTTGAGGCTGCATGGTAGTGCGATCTGTATCGGGGTCCCTCTCTCACGCTTAGTCGCATTTGCTCCCGCGCGCTCGCTCGGGATGACAGAGGTTAAGTTTCAAGCTCGCGATGACAACTCTTAAAATCCATCCAAACGTAAAATCCATGCAAACGCACAAAGGCTTGTCATCCCGAGCGACTCGGAGCCGCGCAACGCGCGGCGACGAGGAGTGAGGGACCCCCGAGATGGTGGCAGCGTTCTTACCGTCGCAAGGCGTTTTCTAAAAACTTTTTAGCTAAGCTGTTGGTGAAAATGGTTGAAGCGTCAGCCGAGAAGATC
>JBLMYN010000063.1:0-3825 GCA_050258305.1 Actinomycetota bacterium | reverse complement strand
AAACGCCGGTTTCAACTTGTTCGAGCACATGACCGCGCTCGTCTGCCATTTTGATCAGGAATTCAGCCATGGGATGGAACTGTGAGGAAGTACACTCCTTAATTACAAGTCTAACATTTCACGGGCCTTGTGCCCGCACTTTATAGAATGTGGGGGAGCCCCTATTATTGCGCAAAACGCGGATTAATTTCCCTAATTCTTTGCCATCCGATGGTAACCAGAGGGTAATTATCGAGTTACCCGTTCATCCTCAATGGTTTCAACGCCCGGGGGCGGGGTAAATCGGAAAAGGCTGTCCTGGACGGGCACGTTTTCCTCAAGATTCGAGAAGCGAAAATCCGTAGTCGTGCCGTCAACCTGATGGATCACAATCCTGACGATCTGATGGGCTGGGGAAATCTCCAGCAGCACGTCAGAAATCCGATCCTCCATGGACTTGGGCACCCCACGCAGGACCGTGTCGCCCGCGTGAAGAGGGGCTACATCCGGAGCAATGGAGAGACCTCTCAGCTCCTTTTCCAATTTGGTTTTTCCGAGAAGATATCGCAGAGGCGAACGGATATCATCGAGGTTCTTTAAGTCCGTTTTCCTGGCCTGTTGCTCGCCAGGGACATAGAAGTATGCGGTATGGGAATTTGTGAGGAACAGCTTCTCACGCGGCTGCTGGTACTCCCATCTCATGCGGCCAGGTTTCTTCAGCCACAATGTCCCGCTTTCGGTCCGGGAAATCCCCGGCCCCTGATAAATTTCAGTGAATGAACATTTCAGGGTTTTGAGCGAATTGTAGTAACGATCCACCGCATGGGCCAGGCTTTTTGCATCGGTCTGCAGCGCTCCGGCTTTCAACGTTGAAAACGCAAGGAATACGACAAAGGTAGATAGCAGAGGCAATCGCATTGAACGGTCTTTATAAGTTCAGAATGGCCGCTGTCGGTTGTCACGCCACTCCCCAAGATAAGGATACTTGTTAGCGTCCAGAACTTCCACCTTGCCGCCGGGCTTCAGTTGATAGGGGTCGCCTCCGGGATCCAGCGGAACGCCACGCAACAGGCCAGCACGCTCCATATCAGCCCAGTCGGAAGGGAATTTGCCTGTCCTCTGCAGGTAGATTTGGACCCGGCGCTCCAGTTCATTGATGGCAAGGTCGGCCTGAATGGAGGCAAGATGAAGCTGGGCCGTGTGCTTGACTTGCTTGTCAGAGGTCATCTCATATACCGCCTGCCACAGCGCCGCTGCTGTCCCAATGTCCTTGCCGCGCTCGGCCATGCGCGCAGCCATCACTTTCATCCAGGGAAGGGCGCCGTGGATTTCTGACCCTTTTTCGAACGCCTCCTGTGCGGCCCGGTAGTCATGCCGGTTCTGATACTGGATAAACCCCAGCGTGAAGTAAAGTCTCCAGTAACTTGGATTCGCCCGAATGCCTTTTTCGATCAGGGCGACAGCTTTGTCCGGCTGTCCGGCTCCTTCCGGGGGCTGTTCCGACAAAAAAATAGACCCGTCCTGGTAGGCCACAATGAGCTGCGGATCGAGATCAGTCGTGATATCGAGCAGCGGATACAGCAGGTCATAGTGCATCGCGCCTGCCATATGCCTGGAGCCGAAATACTGTACAGCCCGTGTCCAGTAGACGTCGGCGAGCAGTCCGGAGTATCCCAGGCTCATTCGCTTGATGACTTTGCCTGACGGCATATAAAGCACGTCCTCCAGCGTGGCACGGCTGCCGCGAAGCGAGTTGATTTTGGCCAAGGTGAGTATGGATCCGGCAAGAAGAACGATCAGCAGGAGAACAGCAGCAACCGTGTTTTTTCCTCTTCCCGTCATTTGAGGTTGCGGCGGTCAAAAATCAGTACAGCAACCAGGGTGACGGCTGCTGAATACAAAAGGGCGTAAATGGTGTTGAAAAGAATCATGCTGCCGCCCACCGGCTGTTTGTGTGCGACCTGCGAAATGACATTCAGTGAGGCAAAATTCGGCAGGATCCAGCTCGCCACAGATGCTCCCCACTTACTGAAGCCATGAGAAATGGCGGCAAAGTTCCGCACATCCTCTGAAAAAGTGCCGATTACAAAAAGAGCAAACGAAAACAGGGCGGAAAAAATCGGCGAGGAAAAAGAGGAGAAGAGCAGGGTGATTGCGGTGATCATCAGGAATTCGAGAACTATGAAGTAAATCCCAATGAGCAAACCAGCGTCAGCCGGCGACAGTGGCCGAGTATAGAGATAGAGCGCGGCATAGAAGCCCAGGGTCATGAATCCCGCGTTCGTCAGCAAAGTGAGCACAAGGCCCAGGTACTTGCCCACGATGAACTCCCAGCGGCGCACTGGCCGCGAGAGGATCGTATAGAGCGTCTTTTTATCGATCTCCTTGGAGACGAGGCCGATGCCGATAAAGATGGCTATGACCACGCCGAAAAGCGAGATGGCGCTCAGGCCGAGGTTCACCAGCATCAGCCGCTCGATATCAATCGAAATCTGGCTGAACAGTGGGGCGCTGGCCAGCAGTATGAGGACGAAGATGATGAGGTTGTACAGTACGCGGTCGCGGACGGCCTCGCGAAAGGTGTTGGCCGTGATCGCCGTGAGACGGGAAATCATTGTTGCACCGCCTCAGGCTGGGAGGTTTTAGCCAGGAAATACTCTTCCAGAGTGCCATGCAGGGGAGTTACAGAGATCAGCATTGCGCCCTGCTGCCGCAGCTTTTCCAGAACGCGATCCTGTTGTTCGCGCGCGACGGTAGCGCGTACCAGGTCTCCGGTCACGTGCGGTTCGGCCACATCCCTGACGACCGCCGAGAGCGCATGCGCCCCCTGCCAGATGATTTCTGATTTCGTTCCGGCGGCGCTTCGCAACTCATTCATTACGCCGATTCCCCGCAACTCGCCCTTGTGAATTACGGCTACCCGGTCGCAAAGCGCTTCAGCATCGGAAAGGATGTGGGTTGAGAAGAAGATGGTTTTGCCCGCGTCCTTAAGGGCTTGAATCAGCTCCCGGATTTCATGTCGCCCGATTGGATCCAGCCCGGACATGGGCTCATCAAGAAAGACGATTTCAGGATCGTGAATGATCGCCTGGGCAATGCCCACACGCTGCAACATCCCCTTGGAGAATTTGCGCAGTTGCTTGTCGCCGGCATCGGCGAGCCCGACCTGCTCCAGCAGCTGTGGAATTCGCTTTTTCCGCTCGCGGCCGTCAACGCCTGACAGGCTCGCATAGTAGTCGAGCAGTTCAGGCGCGCTCAGGTAATCATATAAATAGGGTTGCTCGGGCAGAAAGCCGATCCGGCGCTTGATCTCAGGATCGTGAAACTCCTTCCCTAGGATCTTAGCCGTGCCCGCCGTGGGGAAGATGATGCCCATCAACAATTTAAGAGTGGTGGTCTTGCCCGCTCCATTGGGTCCGAGAAAACCGAATGTCTCCCCGGAATGAACGGTCAAAGTAAGCTTCTTTAAAGCCGGCCGCAATTGCCTCTTCCAGAACCCGACTGGGTAATCCTTGGAAAGGCCCTCAATTTCTAACGCAAGCATGTGTGAGTGTTAGCGCTCATTCTATCCGGATACAGCATCGCGGGCAATGATTGTTGCACCTTAGGTTTCTGCAATCACTGAAGGGGTGCCCACAGTGCGGGATTCTCGCAGTCTGCGTGGAGTGGTGGTCCGCCCAAGGAACCACCCGCTCTGATCTGGCTACGGACAACCCCGGCATCCGTTGAACAGAAATTGTCCTGTCCAGTGTTGGCCCACGAAATCGGGGTGGCTGCTGCAACGTATGTCGCGACTGCGGGAGAGTTCAGGAAATATTCATAGCCTCCCTTCACGCAAGGCTCGAC
>JBLMYN010000062.1:0-7932 GCA_050258305.1 Actinomycetota bacterium | reverse complement strand
TTCAACCCGGCGAGTGGCTTCTGGTGACTGGCGCCGCCGGCGGAGTCGGCCTCACCGCGGTAGAAATCGGGAAAGCGATGGGGGCCCGGGTGATTGCCTGCGCAGGCAGCCCGGAGAAGCTGGCCATTGCGCAGCAGCACGGAGCCGATCAGATCATCGACTATTCGAAGGAAGACATCCGCGAACGCGTAAAGACCATCACCGGCGGCCGTGGCGCTGACGTGATCTATGACCCTGTTGGCGGCGATGCCTTTGATGCCGCACTGCGGTCGGTTGCCTGGGGCGGACGCATCGTCATCATTGGCTTTGCCGCCGGCCGCATTTCCCAGATTCCGGCCAACATAGTCCTGGTCAAGAACATAGACATTATCGGGTTTTATTGGGGCTCCTATCAGGCGCATAACCCGGAACTGTTGCGCAGTTCATTTACAAAGCTGTTCCGCTGGTTTCAGGAAGGCCGGATCCATCCCCACGTCTCGCATCAGTTTCCGATTTCTCAGGCCGCGGATGCTTTGCGGCTATTGCAGACCAGGAAATCGACCGGCAAGGTCGTACTTGTTCCCGGAACATAAAGACTTGCGCAACGGGTTCTGCTGGAAGTGACTCACCCGAATGTGAATCGCTATTTTCAGTCTCTCCGTTTACGTTCAGTTCAAAGATCGATCTCGGCGGCAAATCGAAGCGATCAAAGATTTTCGGGATGAGCAGGCTGTGGGCGCCACAAGCTAGACAGGCGTCTTCGTCTTGCGCTCCGGATTAAAGAACGGCAGCTTGACCACGGTGGCCGAGACTTTTTGCCGCACGGCCTCAATGGTGATTTCCATTTGCAGTTTTGTTCCCGGCTGCGCATGAGCAGTGTCAATGCTGGCCAGAGCAATCATTTTTTTGAGCAGCGGAGACCATGTGGTAGAGGTGGCCTTCCCTACCTGGCGGTTGCCAAGATAGACGGGGACGTGGACGCGCGAGGCCTGCGCGGGAGCTGCCGGAGTGAGGCCGAACTTCTCGTAGTGTGCTTCAATTTCCACCCAGTCCATCTCCAGCCCGACCAACTCACGGGGAACCCCGCGTTTGGCCTGCTCAGCCAGCGCGCCTTTGCCGACAAAGTTTTCTTTGTCCAGATGCACCATGCGGCCAAAGCCGAGTTCGTAGGGTGAAAAAGTTTGTGAAGGAATCAGCGCCTTCTTGCTGCTGATGTAGTCCACTTCAATCAGCAGCAGGCCGGCTTCAATCCGCGCGACATCGAGCGCGAGCATGCCCGCGGCGTGAATGTCGAACTGGCGGCCTTTTTCCATCAACGCGTCCCAGACCTTCACGGCGTCGTTCCATGGAACCCATATCTCATACCCGAGATCGCCTGTGTAGCCGGTTCGTGAGATATCGACGGGGACGCCTGCAATTTTGCCGCTGGTCACGCGAAAGTATTTGAGACTGGCGACGTCCGCTTCGGCTGCGGACTTGAGCAGCCTGCCTGACGTTGGCCCCTGAAGGGCCAGCGCGGCGACTTTTTCCGAGATATCCTCGATCTGCACGTCCATGTTGAGCCCGTTCTGGTGAAACCAGCGCAGGCTGGGGTCGGCGGCCGTCCACCGGTATTTGTTTTCTTCAAGGCGGGTGATGGTGCCGTCGTCAATGACTTTTCCCTGCTCGTCGCACCAGCAGCAGTAAATGACCTGGCCGGGCTTCACCTTGTTGATGTCGCGGGTGATCACGCGGTTTACGAGCCGGGTGGCGCCCTTCCCTTCCACGATGTATTTGTAGAGCGGCGTGATGTCGATCAGGGCGGAAGCATTGCGGATGGCGTTGTACTCGTGTTCGTGGTGCACCTCGTAGCTGGAGACGGTGTAATAGCCGGACCACTCGCGGTAGTTCAGGCTGGTGCAAAGGGAGAAGGTGCGTTCGTGAAATGCGGTGCCGACTGGCATGGCTCGGATTATACGAAAAGATCAGCGGCGATGGCACTCTGCCCAATTCTTCAACGCGGAGAGGCGCAGGAGAGCAGCTATCGATAGAGGCCGCGGGACCATTCCGACTGCGGTATAACCCGTGTTATACTGCTCCTATGAAAACAGCTGTTTCTCTCCCCGATGAGCTTTTCCGGACGGCGGAAAAGGCAGCACGCAAATTGCGCATTTCGCGAAGCCAGTTGTATGCTACGGCAATTTCAGAGTTTCTGGAACGGCGCCGGACCAGGAATATCACAGAACGGCTCAATAAAGTCTATGCCAAAGAGCACTCTGGCTTAGATCCGGCGTTGTATTCTGCGCAGATCCAATCTCTCGAAAAAGAGAAATGGTAATCCTTTGACACGCGGGGAAATTTGGTGGGCTGATCTGCCGGAGCCGCGTGGCTCTGAGCCCGGTTATCGCCGGCCCGTGCTGGTGATTCAAGCCAATTCATTCAACCGCAGCCGAATCCCAACAGTCATCGTAGCCGCGATCACCAGTAATCTGCGGCTGGCCGACGCGCCCGGAAACGTGCTGCTCTCCGCCCGGGTGAGCGGGTTGCCCCGCGACTCTGTCGTGAACGTTTCTCAGCTTCTCACGATCGACCGTTCGTTTCTAACGGAGCCAACTGGCAAGCTTCCCGCCGCGGTGCTGGCGGATATTGAAGCTGGACTTCGCACCGTGTTGGCGTTGTAAGCTACAAAAGGATGCGGCTACCAACCCATTAAATTACGGTCTGCCGGCTGCTTCAACCTTTCCCGCCAGCCTGGCAATCGCCGTCCCAGCTCTGTTTCCGATGGTATAGTGCACGCGCAACTCAGCGGGTTTTTTGAATGTTTCGTGCAGGCCTTCGGACAGTTCAAACCAGGCGCCGATCTCTCGCGTTGCTCCGGGATCAATGTTGACCGCGAAAGCGTCTCTGTAGAGGGAAAAGAACGAATAGGTGCCCCGCTTGGTGAGCAACTCAACTGCTGTCACGGAGATCGGCACGGTCGATAAGTTTCTGATCTGGATGTTGGGCGTGTAATAACCGGAGCCGACAAGGGCATGAAAACTGCTGACTTCCAGGCTTACTTGGGGAGGGGCCGTTGGCGTCACCGAATGCCGCTGCGATTGGATAGCGACCTGCCGGATGGTAAAGCCAGGGTCGCAACCCGTTGCCAGAATGAGCAACGCGACTAATGCCGCCATGGCAATTCGTTTGACACTTACGGCTCGTTCCATCATGTCTCTTTCCGGCGAATTCACATAGCCAGATCGATTGCCGGAGCGACAAATTTATCACCCTTCGCTAAAATGTGAAGTCACTTCGTGGTCTGATTCCAGATTCGTTGACGCACGAGTTCCGTGGACGCTTATGGCTTCAATTTCCAACTGAGCGAGTGCTAAAGGACGTCAATGCCTGGCTAAGGCTCGTGTTGGAGTTGTGAAAGCATATGGATCCACAGCTCAAAGTCGTCACCCGTCTGCCCCTGCAAGAGCTGTGGACGAAGGACGGGCTGGTTTCTAGCGCTCGCGGAAGATCGCTTACGGCAGAGGACATCAGCAACCTCCTCCGGATGGGCCCGCTGATCTTTGTCATTGCGGATGTCGGCATGGCGCCACACTGGATTGAACCTGGAAAGTGTTGTGAGTTTTGGAAAGAAGAAGCCAAACCTCATTTGGCAAAGACAGTTGGGGCAACATTGAGCGAACATCCCGGCAGCTACTGCTACTTTGCGACGGAATGGAGCAGGGAGAAGGAATCAGCACCAATCGTTCTTCTTGAAAAACACCACTGAAAGAAAGACAGGCACTCGGCTGCTCCGCTAAAATGTGGAGTCACTTCCTGGTCTCGTTGCCAGACTCGTTGACGCACGATTTCCCTGACACTTATGGCTTCAGTTTCCAACGGTTCGAAGTCCAAATACGACGCGATCGTCATCGGCGGCGGGCATAACGGCCTGACCAACGCCGCTTATCTGGCGCGCGCAGGAAAGAAGGTCCTGGTGCTGGAGCGCCGGCATGTGCTCGGCGGGGCGGCGGTGACGGAAGAAGTCTTTCCCGGATTCAAATTTTCCGTCTGTTCTTACGTGGTTTCCCTGCTGCGGCCGGAGATCATCCGCGATCTTGATCTGCCGCGCCACGGCCTTGAGATTCTGCCTTTGGATGGGACATTCACGCCCATGCCGAATGGCGACTATCTCTGGCGCGTCAACGATCATGGCAAGACGCGGCGTGAAATCGCGCGCCACTCGAAGCTCGATGCCGAAGCCTATGAAGAGTTCGGCAAGGCGATGCAAGCCATGTGTCGGTTCGTGAAGCCGATCCTGGGCATGGTCCCGCCAGAACCGACCACGCTCAATCCGCGCGAACTGATGAAGCTGCTGTTCATCGGCAGACGTTTCCAGGGCCTCTCCAGCGACGACAAATACAACCAGGTGCAGCTCATGACCATGAGCGCCGTGGACTTCCTCGACCAGTGGTTCGAAACCGATGTGCTCAAGGCGACGATGTCCGCGTCCGGCATCATCGGCACCTTCCTGGGCGTGCGCTCGCCTGGAACCGCATATGTACTGCTGCACCATTACATGGGAGAGATTGACGGCGCCTTCCGCTCCTGGGGATTTGCCCGCGGTGGAACCGGCGCCATTTCAAACGCTATCGCCGAGGCAGCGCGCGAAGCAGGCGCGGAAATTCGCACGAATTCGCCGATCGCGCAGGTCATCGTCAAGAACAGCCGCGCAGTTGGGGTCGCGCTGCAGAACGGCGAAGAGTTTTACGCCGACGTGATTTCCTCCAGCGTCGATCCTCGCCTGACAGTCCTCAAGTTCATCGAAGAGAAGCAACTGCCCGCCGAATTTCTTGAGGACGTGCGCCGCTACAAATTTCGCGGGTCTTCCGGCAAGGTCAACATCGCGCTTGATGCCCTGCCCGATTTCAAGTGCCTGCCGGGGGCGGGCGCGCACCTGCGTGGCGCGATCTCAATTTCGCCCAGCGTGGAATACATGGAGAAGGCTTACGACGACGCCAAGTACGGCAACTTCTCGCGCCGTCCTTATATCGACATGGTGATTCCGTCGCTCACGGATCCTTCCGTTGCTCCGCCAGGCAAGCATGTGTTGTCATGCTTTGTGCAGTACGCTCCCTACAAGCTGCGGCCCGGGCTCAACTGGGACGAGCAACGCGAAGCCTTCGGCAACAACGTGGTTGACACGATTTCCGAATACGCGCCCAATCTCAAGAACATCATCATCAACAAGCAGGTGCTGACGCCGCTTGATCTTGAGCGTGAGTTCGGCTTGAGTGAGGGCAACATCTTCCAGGGCGAACTCTCTCTGGAGCAACTTTTCTTCCTCCGTCCTGTACCCGGATATGCGCAGTTCCGCACGCCGATCAAGAATCTTTACATGTGCGGATCGGCCACACATCCGGGCGGCGGCATCATGGGAGCCCCCGGCCGGCTGGCGGCCCTGGAGATTTTGAAAGACGCAAAAACACCGAGCCGCCCGCAAAATCGCCGCGCGGCCGAACCCGTGGAGACGAGATAGCGTGGCCGAATCCCGCGACGTGGTCATCATCGGCGGCGGTCACAACGGGCTGGTGACTGCCTTCTATCTGGCCAGGGCGGGATTCCGGCCGCTGGTCCTTGAGCGCCGCTCACAAACTGGCGGTGCGGCCGTCACAGAAGAATTCCATCCCGGCTTTCGCTGTTCCACGCTCGCTCATTCCGCCGGACCGCTGCTGCCGGAAATCGTTCGCGACATGCAACTGGAGCGGCACGGGCTGAAGCTCATCCATCCCGATGTCGCGGTAACGGCACTCTCGCCGGATGGACGCGCGCTGTCGCTATATAAGGACGTGAAGCGCACGGCTGAGGAGATCCGAAAGTTCTCCGCGAAAGACGCGGACAAATACCCTGAGTTCCAGGCGTCGTTGGCGAAGATTGGCGCGGTGATTGGGCAGGCGCTGAAGCTTACGCCACCCGACATTGACGATCCCAGCCGAGCCGATCTCTGGGGGATGTTGACCACCGGACGAGCCCTGCGCAAACTGGGCAAGAAAGACATGTATCGCCTCTTACGCTGGGGCCCCATGGCGGTTGCTGACCTGGTGGCGGAGTTCTTTGAGACTGAGCTGCTGCGCGCAACCGTGGCTGCGCGGGGAATCTTCGGGACGGCGATGGGGCCGTGGTCCGCCGGGAGCAGCCTGGTGTTACTGATTCGCGCAGCCGGTGAT
Organism: Actinomycetota bacterium; assembly: GCA_050258305.1. Lineage (GTDB taxonomy): Bacteria > Acidobacteriota > Terriglobia > Terriglobales > Acidobacteriaceae > Angelobacter. The sequence goes on along the minus strand of JBLMYN010000062.1, from coordinate 1,771 downwards.
CCGCATCCGGCGGGTTCGAGCAACTTTGCCGCCGGCGGGATCGGCGCCATCACCCAGGCGATGGCGGCTGCTGCAAAGGACGCGGGAGCAGAGATCCGGACCGACGCTGAAGTTCAGCAGGTTCGCGTAAAGGATGGCGCCGCCACCGGCGTGGTCTTGCGGAGTGGGGATGAGCTCTCCGCGAAATTCATCGTCTCCAATGCCGACCCGCAGCGCACGCTGCTCAAGCTGGTGGATCCAATTCATCTCACGCCGGATTTTGTGCTGAAGCTCCAGCACTTCCGCATGCCGGGCACCGTGGCCAAGATGAATCTGGCTTTGTCCGGGCTGCCGAACTTCACCGCCCTGAACGGCAACACTGATGTGCTGCGCGGCCGGATTCACATTGGCCCGGAAATTGACTACCTGGAGCGGGCGTTCGATGACTCGAAGTATGGCAGCTTCTCACAACAGCCTTATCTTGAAGTTGCGATTCCATCGCTTTTGGACCCATCACTTGCTCCCGCGGGCAAACATGTGATGTCCATTTATATGCAGTACGCACCGTACAAGCTCAAATCAGGCGATTGGGAGAGCCAGCGCGATGCGCTGGGCAACACCGTGATAAAGACCCTGGCGGAGTACGCACCGACCTTGCCGGAGCTGATCGAAGACGGGCAGATCATCACCCCCAAAGATTTGGAAGACACATACGGCCTGACCGGCGGGCACATCTTCCACGGCGAGCTGGCGCTGGACCAGTTCTTCACCATGCGTCCGTTGCTGGACTGGGCGCGCTATCGCACGCCGATCAGGAACTTGTATTTGTGTGGTTCAGGAACGCATCCCGGAGCAGGATTGACGGGAGGTTCGGGCTTCAATGCGGCGCGAGAAATTGTAAAAGAACTGCGGCGTTAGGGTTCACCGCAACGAGCGCCAAGGACGCAAAAGGAGCCATTGAGCGAGATGACCGACCGCCGAAATGTCTTTCGGTTTTCTGCCGGCCTGCTGGCATCGGCTGGTGTTTTCACGATCGTCAACTATCGCAATTTCACCCGACCCCATGATTGCTGGGACTGTTTCTTCCCGTATGGCTTGCCGTTTACTATCTATCACGAAGGTGGTTACGCGGGAGGTGGGGGCTTTGTTTGGGCTGGGTTGGCCGGCGACTTGCTCCTCGTGGTTGTGGTCGGAATGGTCCTGGGCTGGACTTGGAAAAAGATTGCCGAACACCGCTCGAAAATGTAGCACAATTACCGAGGGTCATCGACGTTACTGATGTCCGCTTCCTATTCCAACACGCGTCCAGGAATTCCGCTCTCTGAAGCGATGACGCTTCCCCAGCGCTATTACGCAGATCCCGAGTGGTTCCGGCGCGAGATGGAGGCCATTCACTTCGATATGTGGTTGTGCGCAGGGCGCACGGGACAGATTCCGAATGCGGGCGACTATTTCATCAGGCGGGTCGGCAACGCCAGCGTGATCATCACGCGCGACGAGCAGGGCGAGATACGGGCGTTCCACAACATCTGCCGCCATCGCGGGACTCTGCTGTGCAAGGACGAGGAAGGCAGGTTCGCCGGGCGCATCCAGTGCCCGTATCACGCCTGGACGTACAAGCTAGACGGCACTCTGGCAAACGCCCCGCATATGGAAAAGGTGGTGGGCTTCTGCGAGGCGGATTATCCGTTGAACGCAATCGCCACCGCCGAATGGGACGGTCACATCTTCATCAACCTTTCAGCGCAGCCGATTCCCTTCTCTGAGCACCTCGCCGGACTGGATAGAAAAT
>JBLMYN010000061.1:0-5363 GCA_050258305.1 Actinomycetota bacterium | reverse complement strand
TAAGCATGAAGCCGCCGTCGATCTAATCGTTTTCTCCTGATTACTGAACGACGGCCATGCATAGGAATAAAGCCCGCATGTATGACTGTGGTAAACGCCCCATCCTCTTCTCTCTCGTCCGGATTACAATCAGAAGCGCTCATGCCCACTTTCTGTGACGTAGCCCTGCCGGTCCCGCTGGACATGGTCTTTACCTACCGCATCGGCGAGCAGCCGCCGATTGCCGGCGGACGCGTGCTGGTGCCCTTCCGCAATGAGAGGCTTTCCGGCGTGGTGACGGCGCTGCATGACCGTGAACCCTCCATGCAGGCTAAGACGGTCCTGCAGGTGCTGGACTCCGAACCGGTGCTTGAGGCGCGGCTGATGGAGCTGGCGCAGTGGATCAGCCAGTACTACCTTGCGCCGATCGGCGAGGTTGTCCGCACCATGCTGCCGCTGGGCGCGGAGATAAAAAAGGCCAGAGTTTACCGGATCACCGACACCGGCCACGAAGCGCTGCATGCCTCGGCGACGGCGGGCTCGTCGCGGCGGTCGAAGCAGGCCGTCGATGACCAGATGCGCGAGTATGACGTGCTGAACTACCTGGCCATGTCGGACGATGTGCTGGAGTCCACGCTACGCTCGGCCACGGGCGCGGACCGCAGGCTGCTGGAAAACCTGGTGCGCAAAAAGTGGATTGCCCGCGAAGATGCCTCCGGCGTGCGCGATGCCCGCCGCACGGTACAGATTGCGGTGCTCCAAAATTCCCAGGGCAAGCTGAATGACAATCAACGCCGGATTGTGGAATTTTTGGAGCAGAGCGGCGGGCACGCAGCGGTTGGCGGGATCCGCGAGCTTCCCGTGCCGCGCACCACACTGCAGACTCTGGTGAAGCGCGGGCTGATTGGGATCATCGAAGAGCCCGCCGAATTCGCCGTCACCAGCATGAAAAAGCGCGGGCCGTCGCATCTCGATTTCATCTTCAATCCCGAACAGAAGGCGGCGCTGGAGTCAATCCAGAATTCGGTCAATGAAAAACAATTCTCCGTCTCACTTCTGCACGGCGTGACGGGATCCGGCAAGACGGCTGTTTACCTGGCCGCAATGCAGGCCGTGCTTGAGTCGGGACGCAGCGCGTTGCTCATGGTCCCCGAGATTGGGCTTACGCCTGCCGCCGCGGCCAATCTGCACCAGGTATTCGGAGATGAGGTGGCGATCCTGCACTCCGCGCTCTCGGCCGATGAACGCGCCGAGCAGTGGCATCGCATTCGCCGCGGCGAAGCGCGCATCGTGGTGGGCACGCGCTCGGCGGTGTTCGCACCGGTGAAGGACCTGGCGCTGATCGTGGTGGACGAGGAGCACGATTCCTCCTACAAGCAGGAAGAAACGCCGCGCTATCACGGGCGAGATGTGGCGGTGATGCGCGGCAAGCTGAGCGACGCGGCCGTGGTGCTGGCTTCGGCCACGCCGTCGATTGAGTCTTACCACAACGCCGAAACGAAAAGGTACAAGCTGCTGGAGTTGACGCAACGCGTGGAGCGGCGGCCGTTGCCGGAAGTGGAAGTGGTGGACATGAAGTTTGATTTCCAGCAGAGCGGAGAAGACCGCCTGTTCTCGCGGCAACTGATTGAAGAGGTCACGGAGCGCCTTGCGCGCGGCGAGCAGGCCATGATCCTGCTGAACCGGCGCGGCTATTCATCCGTCGTGCTCTGCCGCTCCTGCGGCGAGACGCTGCAATGCAAAAACTGCACCATCGCGCTTACGTTTCACAAATCCGGCTACCGCATGGAGTGCCACTATTGTGGCTATCGCCAGGCCGTTCCCAAGGTTTGCCCCTCATGCTCGAGCGAGTACATTTTCTTTCTGGGCGCCGGCTCGGAGAAGGTGGAAGAGCGGCTGCACGCGGCGTTTCCGCAGGCGCGCATCGGACGGCTTGACCGCGACACGGTGCGCACGCGCCACGATTTTGAGCGTGTCCTCAACCAGTTTCACGCCGGCGAGATCAACCTGCTCGTCGGCACGCAGATGATCGCCAAAGGGCACGACGTGCATGGCGTCACGATGGTGGGCGTGGTGGGCGCCGACTACGCGCTGGGCTTTCCTGATTTTCGCGCCGCGGAGAGAACCTTTCAGTTGCTGACGCAAGTGGCCGGGCGCGCCGGACGCGGCGAGGTTCCCGGAAAAGTTGTGCTGCAGACATTTCATCCGGATCATTACGCCGTCCTGTTTGCCCAGCGGCATGATTACCTCGGCTTCTACGAAAAAGAAGTCCGCTTCCGCCGCTGGATGCATTACCCGCCGTTCAGCGCTCTGGCCAATATCCTGGTGCGCAGTGACAAGCTGGACCAGGCGCTCACCTGGACGGGGCAGATCGGGCGCTGGTTTGAGGGCACAAGGAACGAAGGGGTGCGCGTGCTTGGGCCGTCGGTGGCGCCCATCATGCGCCTGAAGCGCGACTACCGTTACCACTTTATTGTGAAGGCGGACAGCCGCCACAAGCTGAACCTGGCGCTGCGCCGCATGCTTGCCTTTGCCGACGAGCAGAAAATTCCCCGCACGCACGTGATCGTGGATGTGGACGCGCTGTCATTGCTCTAGCGCTGGTTGGGCGGGCCCTGCTGCTTCTGCATCCGTTGTTGCCGCAGACTCTGGAGGATGTTCTGCAGGCTGCTGTCCTTGAGCTGCGTGCTGTTTTCGTCTCGCTCGCGGATGGCCGCGGGAGCAAGGGAGACGACCAGCATGAGCAAGGCAAATCCGGCGACCCACTTGCGTTTCAGGTCCATGGGCGGGGCCAGAGGAACGTCAGGGTGGCGCTCGCCGGTCATGCGCAGCACAATGGCCCACAAAAGCCAGCCCGCCCACAGATACCAGCTCAGCACCAGAAGCACGGCGATGGAAAGCATTGACATGCGCCGGTGCCAGTGCGGATGCACGGCAAAAATGATGTGTCCGCCATCCAGCTGCCCGCCGGGAAGCAGGTTCAAGGCGGTGGCGAACATGCCGAACCACGCGGCGATGGCGACCGGGTGCAGATAGAGATCGCGCAAAGCAAAATGGCCGGCCAGGGAATTTCCCGCCAAAGCGAGAAGCCCATGGGCAAAGCTGAAGATCAGGGGCAGGCCAAAGGCGATGTCACTCTGCGCGGATTGCGGCGTATAGGGTTGTGACAGCATCAATCCGTAAAACAGGAGCGGAATGGCCACGACAAACCCGGCAATCGGCCCGGCGACACCTACGTCAAACAGATCAGAACGGCTGCGGATGGGCGACCGGATGCGGATGAACGCTCCCAGAGTTCCAATCAGCGTAGGCGCGGGAATAAAGAAGGGGAGCGTGGCGTAAATGCGGCGGCGGACCGCGGTGATGAAGTGTCCCATCTCATGCGCGCCGAGAATCGCCAGCAGAGAGGCCGAGAAGGGAATCCCGAGCAGCAGGCGGTGCCAGTCCTCCATGGCCCATGCCCAGGGCCAGTAATCAAGGTCCGTGGAGAAGAACGGGAGCCTATGGTCAAAGTTGAACTGCATGCGCGCGCCGATGCAGAGCGTGGTGAAGATGGTGGCGAGAAATAGCAGCGCGTGCAGCCAGTAGCGCCGCTTCGGCGGCTGGATGGTGACAACTCTGATTTCCTGGCGTTCAGGGTCGTAAATCTGGTATTCGAGCGGAAGGGAAGAGTTGTCCGGCATTTGGAACTGATAAGCCCGCCTGACCTGCTTCAGTCGATGGACTGCAACTCCTTCCCGGGTTTAAAGCGCACCGCCTTGCCGGGCGGAATGTTCACCTCTGCACCGGTGCGGGGATTGCGTCCAATCCCGGTTTTGCGCGGGCGCACGTTGAAAACTCCAAAGCCGCGGAGCTCTATTCGCTCGCCCTGGGCCAGCGCTTTCTTCATGCTGTCAAAGACGGTTTCCACCGCGAGTTCAGCCTTGGTCTTGGTGATACCCGTCTTAGTTACTACTTCGTTAATAATATCGAGCTTAATCACCTGTCAGCTCTCCTTGAGGTTGTGCAAGGGGGCGTAAATCACAGATAATAATGGGCTTTTACTCCCGTTGTCAAATGGATTGGCGGTGTTTGGGGCAAAGCGCCGAACGTTGCCTGACTTGGCAAACCCTTCAGCCGGGGAATGCTGCCGGCGGGAAGCGGAAAACGCTCCGCTGCGCAGCAAACCCTGGAGTGCGCGCTACTCCTGCTTGCCGGTGGCTTCACCTGCCTTGTAGATGTAGCGTATGGAAGGCTTATAGATCAGCAGGTTCCCCCCGCCGTTGCGGGTCACCTTGATGCAATTGCGGTCGTACCACTCGATCAGTCCCTGCACCTGCTCGCCGTCTTTCAGCACTACCACCACCGGGGTCTTGCTCTGGATCTGCTTCTGGTAATAGTAGTTCTCTGCGTGCGTCTGCTCGGAGGGACCGTTGCGGCGTGGACCGTTGTTGGAGTGGATGCGGTCCGTGCGCTCCAGGCGCTCACGGCGCTCGGAAACGGGTTCTGTGCGCGGCGGAGGCGTGCTCAACGAGGGCCGAATGAGCTTTCGGCTGACAAATTCTTCTTCGGCGTGTTCTGGGGCCTGACGTGCCGCGGTAGCGTCCATTGAATCTTTCATAGCGTTTGCTCCCGTTTCCCACAGCGCGGGAACCAAGCCGGTTGAAACTGCTGAAGAAGTACACCGGCGGGACCGAGCTGATCCCTTGAATGTATCGGGAATCGCAGTGCGGGTCGTTGGTGTTAACCGTATCACAGCCCGAGTGAAGGTTTCAATGGACTGAAAGGTCATTGTCCAACGCAACGGGTATTTTTCTCAAAGCGCCGATTTATGCCATGAAAAGCAAGCAATTACGCAGCTAAAAAAAGAGCTTCATCGCTCCAGGGCCAGCGCGAATGCGTCCAGTGAAAGCGGGCGCAGGACATTTCTGCGCATGCCGCTTTGCACCTGTCCCAGCTGCTGTGTTGCCGCCGCAACCCAGGGGAAATCGATGCCGGCACTTAGTGATTTCAGTTCTGCGGCAATGTCGATATTGCGAACCAGTTCCGGAGCGCCGGAAATCAGGGCCATCAGATCTTCCAGCAACCCATAAATCGCAGAGAGAAGCTGGTCAGTTTTCCCTTTGCCTTCACCGCCTCCGCGATACGTTTCCGTGGTCCGAAACAGGTCAGAGTGCTCACCCGTGCGAATGGCTGTTGTTATCAGAGTTAACGCGTCCCTGCGCGCCGCCATGTGTTGTTCCAGATCAAGGGAACGCGCACGTCCTACGGCCCCGAGCGCGAGGCGCTGTTCCTCGAGGCGAAGAAGATCGCCACCGCCTACATGCCCTACAAGCCGACGGTGCACCGCATCAGCACCGACATGTGGTACCCGTGGCTGATCGGCTACCGCCGGCCGCCGTTCT
>JBLMYN010000060.1:0-11988 GCA_050258305.1 Actinomycetota bacterium | reverse complement strand
TTTTCGCTCGGAAACCGGGCTGGTCCAAGAGAAATTTGCCCGGGTGATCGCCAATTCAGGCCGCCAGTTCATCGTTAAGAGTGGGCTAAACTGGGCCGCGCAATCGGTAGTCATTGCCGTGTTCAGAGGTTTGGAGAAAATCAATGGGAAGCATGATTGGGGCCTTGCGCTCCTTTGGACAGGATTCATCTGTAATCAAACAGAAGGTCAAGCCGGGCACCGCGAAGCGTACTCTGTCATACGCGGCGCCGTACGCCGGGCTGCTCACGCTTTTTCTTGCAGTCGTGATTATTGACGCCGGCATCGGCATCGCCAATCCTCTGATTTACCGCGAAATCATCAATAACGGCATTCTCAAGGGCAACTCGCAGCTCATTATTCAGCTTGCCATCCTGGTGGCGGTTCTGGGGCTTCTGGACGGTGCGCTGGGAATGGCGCAAACCTATCTATCGTCGAAAATTGGCGCCGGCATTGTGCTCTCCCTGCGCGCAAAACTGTTCGAACACATCCAGCGGATGCCACTGGCCTTCTTTACCCGAACACAAACCGGCGCGCTGGTCAGCAGGCTGAATAATGATGTCGGCGGCGCGCGCACGGCGTTTACTGACATTCTCTCCAACGTAGTGGGCAATGTGATCACGGTAGTGTTGATCCTGGCTGCCATGTTTGCGCTCTCCTGGCGCATAACGCTGGCCGGCCTCGTTTTGATTCCGCTGTTCGTCTTCCCGGCGCGCTTCTGGGGGCGCAAGCTCCAGACGATTGCGCGTGAGAGCTACGACCTGACTGCGGCCATGAACAACCTGATGGTCGAGCGCTTTAACGTTGCCGGCGCGCTTCTGGCCAAGCTCTTTGGACACAGCCGCGAAGAGAGCAAATCATTTCAAAGCAAGGCTGAGCGCGTCTCCGATATTGGCGTAAAGCAAGCCATGTACGGCCGTTTGTTCCTGGCGGCGCTGCTTCTCATGGCTTCCTTTGCCACCGCGCTTGCCTACGGATGGGGCGGCGTGCTGGCTGTCCGGCATGTTCTTGATCTGGGCACCGTGGTGGCCCTTGTCTCCTACCTCGCCCGGCTCTATGCTCCGCTGCTCGGACTTTCAAATATTCAGGTCAGCGTGATGACCGCGCTCGTGTCATTTGAGCGCGTATTTGAGGTGCTCGATCTCCCGCCGATGATCCGGGAAAAGCCGGATGCCGTGGGGCTCCCGGCCGGGCAGGCAAGGATCTGTTTCAATCAGGTTTCCTTCCGCTATCCAGCAGCCTCAGAGGTTTCACTGGCCTCTCTCGAGTCAATCGCCGTGCCTGACAAGCGTCCGCAATCAACAGTGCTCAAAGATGTGACATTCACGGCGGAACCGGGCCAGTTGGTGGCGCTGGTAGGCCCTTCAGGGGCCGGCAAGACAACCGTCACGCATCTCATGCCGCGACTCTATGATGCTCAAGCCGGATCAATCACAATCAACGGCGTCGACGTCCGCGACGCAAAGCTGGATTCGTTGCACCAGAGGATCGGCATGGTAACGCAGGATGCACATTTGTTTCACGACACCATTCGCGCCAACCTGTTATATGCCAGACCAGACGCAACGGAAGAGCAGATCAGGCTGGCTCTGCGTGACGCGCAGATTCTCAGCCTGGTGGAATCATTGCCTGATGGTCTGGATACGCTGGTGGGCGAGCGGGGATATCGCTTCTCGGGCGGAGAAAAGCAGCGTCTGGCCATCGCGCGACTGCTGCTGAAGGCGCCGGACATCGTCATCCTTGATGAGGCCACGGCGCATCTCGATTCCGAATCGGAAGCCGCCATTCAGCGGGCGCTCGAAGGCGCTCTGGCCGGGCGAACATCCATTGTGATAGCGCACCGCCTCTCCACGATTCTGAAGGCCGATCAGATTCTGGTTGTGCAAAACGGAACCATCGTGCAGCGTGGCACACACACCGAACTTCTGAGCGAGCAGGGGATCTACGCGGAGCTCTACCACCGCCAGCTCTCGATGCCTGCGAGTGCCCCGGCATAAAATAAAGGACCCACCAGCTTCGCTCCGCCCGTGAGTCCAATTCGCGTCCATGCACTTGTGGTGTTTGGCCCTGCTTCAGGATTGTGTTAAACACCACTGTCATGCTGGAAGAGGTGTACCAGGACGAAAGCATGATAGCGGAGCCACAGGAGCTCTCGCCTGCAGATCAGTTGAGGCTGCAATGGACGAACCAGCCGGGGCCGGCTCTGATCAGGCAGAAGAATGTCATTGCGCGCTGCCCTGAACTCCTCTCCTATGTGAGTATGGCCTCGCTCAAAGGCTGGAATTGGCCCTATGCCTTCGCCGTTCAGGGACTGGTAATTGCTGCCGTCGCGATCTCGCTGCTCAACTGGTACGTCACCCACGATAACGGCCAGTTGCATCAGGACATTGCGCGGCTGCAGGCTTCCACCCAGGCGGAGATTGAGCGCCAGCAGGGCGTCACCGACGCCACGAATGCCGAGATCAGCCGTATCTCGCATTCACGCAGCCATGTATTCAAGTTGCAGATGTCACAAGGGCTGCTTACGCGCGAACAGGCGCTGGCCGAGCTGAATACATCGCTCGCGGAGTCACACAGCTCGCTCGAACAGTTCAAGCAGCGCATGGCGCAGCAGGAGCGGGAGCTGCGCGCGAAGGAAAACGCGCTGGCCATCGCGCGCTCGGGCGTGCCTCTGTTGTTCTCCCTGGCGCTGCTCCTGTGCGCCGGAGGTGTTCGGAAATCCATTCAAGCTGACCATTCACGTGGCCGGCTGGCCCGCAGTTCAGGTGATTTCTTTCTCTACTTTGCCACCGCAGAAGGGCTGTTGCTCAACGTGCCGCTGCTGATCCTGGCTCATCTGATGCTGAGCGGAGGCAGCTATGGATTGAGCGGCTTCTTTGAAGCCGTGGGGCCATTGTTCCAGTTGGTCTTCTGGATCGCCTTCTATGTGGTGATGCTGCGCTACTTCGTGGGCATCGCGCGTGGCATGCACAAGGCTCTGCAACTCCGTCCGCCGGCGAGTGAGTGGAGCCCGGAAAACCGCATCCTGCTACGCATCCATAACAACTTCTTCGCGGTGCTCGCCGTGCTGGAGGGAAGCTTCCTGGCTGCGTGCTACGTTCTCTACCACATCGACAAGCGCTTTTTCTGATCCATCATCTACTCGCGATTTCCGCTCTTTCCCCTTGACTACTCACCAGAGATGAAGGTAGTTTTGGGGCAATGTCTCCTCGTCTGCGCCTGATTGCGGCTTTGCTGCTGGTCATTGCAGTCGTGGCGTTCTGTGTCTCCTGCCACCAGCACAACACGCTGATCACCACGTTCCGCGCCACGCAGGCAGCCGTTGCCGTGGGAGTGATCCTGGCAATGGCGGGCGCCGCGGCAAGCGAACTCCTGCCGTGGCCGTCATGGACCTTGCTCCGAGGCTTGACATTGCCTGCAGTGTCACTGCATGCCGAAAAGCGCACGACGGTTCTGCTCTGCTGAGCTGCTGATACAACGCTGAACCAGGAAGAACGCCATGAGCCATCGGCGTCTCATTGTCTTTGGTTTCAAAACCCGATTTTGAGGAGCTTGAAGTGCAAGGTTTGCGATTGAAATTGATTCTGGCTGCGATCGCGGCCGCGGTGCTGATTGGCGGCGCCTATTATGCCAGGGTGCTTGCGGCGAAGCGGGTCGCGATGAAAACAGAAACGGCGCCCTCACCTGCTCCAACGCCGAAGGACCAGATCACGCGGCTGGAGATTGTTCGCGGCGTGACATTCAGCGAACTCCTGCAGCACGCGGGCATGGACGCTTCCGTTGCCGGGCAACTGATCGCGCCCATGCAGCGGCTGACCAGGCTCCGCCGGATTCGTCCCGGGCAGGAAGTGCTTCTGATGAAGTCGCCGCAGGGAGAGATCGATTCACTCCGCTACCGCCCGGATCCAGCCGACGAAATCGTTGTCACCCGGCACGGCAGCGAGTTTGAAGCCGAGAAAGTAAAAGTCCCGTGCACGACGCAGACCGTAACGGTTGCGGGGAAGGTGGATGGTTCGCTTTTCGACGCGGTGATTGCAGCCGGCGAACATCCGGAGCTGGCTGTGCGGCTGGCCCAGATTTTTGCCTGGGACCTCGACTTCTATACAGATCCACGCCCCGGCGATACCTTCCGCCTGGTGGTGGAGAAGAACCAGTACGAAGGCGCGAGCGCGGTTGATTACGGCAGGATTTTCGCGGCTGAGTATGACAACGCCGGACACCGGCATACGGCGGTGCTGTTTCACGACCGTGCGGGCCGGCCCGCCTATTATTCCGAGGATGGCAAGTCACTGCAGAAGGAGTTTCTGCGCTCGCCCCTGCGGTTTGAGGCGCGAATCAGCTCCCATTACAATCCCCACCGCTTCCATCCGATCTTGAAACGCTATCTGCCCCACCTCGGCACCGACTACGCGGCCCCGGTCGGATCGCCGGTGCAGGCAATTGCCCGCGGAGAAGTGGAGTTTGCCGGCCGCCTCGGCGGCGATGGCAACATGGTGCGCCTGCGGCACGCGAACGGCTATGAAACTTACTACCTTCACCTCTCGCGAATCCTGGTGCATAAAGGACAAGCTGTCCAGCAGGGACAGTTGGTGGGGCGTGTGGGAGAAACCGGTCTGGCGACCGGGCCGCACCTGGATTTTCGCGTGCGCCGCGCCGGCAGGTTTATCAATTTCGAGAGAATGAATCTGCCGCCAACCCGGCCGGTAGCGCGCGCCGACCTTCCGGCCTTCGAGGTCATGCGCGATAAATGGTTCGGCCAGATGGAGAACACAGCGGTGGCCACGGCCAGGGCGGAAGCGCCGTCAGCGACACAACAAGCTACGCCATGAGGAGGATTCAGCCGTGATATGGGGGATGAGGCAAATTGTTCCTGCCCTGGGCACGGTGGCTTTCGTAGCGGTTGTTTCTGTCGGGGTGCGCGCTGATGTCCCGCAGCGGAAGGCAAGTATCACCGGCATTCGCGAGCTGGCTGCGGGAAAGATAGAACGCACCGTCGTTGATCTGAGCGGGAACGCGGAAGTTCGCCAGGGCTGCCTGAGTCGCCCGGATCGGCTCTACTTCGATTTCAGGAACACTCGCATGCCGCGCCCGCTGCGCATCGCCAGAAATGCGGGAATGCGCCAAATTCGTGGCATACGCGTCGGCCGCCCGCGGCCGGAGATACTGAGGGTCGTGCTCGATATACGAGGACCTGCGGAACACGCGGTTTACAAGGTGGAGAGCCCAGCCCGGGTGGTGATCGATATCCTGCCGGGAAAGCGTGGCGATTCATTTTGTCGCAACGGTACACGTGCATGGCCGGTGCCGGAGGGAAGCCTACCCGTGGTGGTGATTGATCCCGGTCACGGAGGGCAGGACAGAGGAATCCTGGGCACAGGCGGCGGCAGTGAAGCGGAGCTGGCGCTCGACGTGAGTCAACGCCTTGCGGCCATGTTGCGCAGCCGGGGAGATGCCGACGTAGTGCTCACCCGCACCCGCGATCAATTTGTTCCGCTCGGGCAACGAATCGAAGCAGAGAAGCGGGCTGGAGCGGACGTGTTTGTCTCTCTTCACGCGCAAGCGAACCATGAGCCAGGCGAGTGCGGTCCACGCACTTACTCGCTGGCCCTGACCACGTCGCGCGCGGCCCTGCGGCTGGCTTCACGGGAAAATGCCACGTACGACCACACGGTTTTCGAACTGCCCAAGCTGCTGGTTGCCATCATGCAGCATCCGCGGATTCGCGAGTCACGCCAGCTTCAGCGGAGCCTTTCCCTCGCGCTTTCTGGCGGCAAAGCCGGCGCAGCAGGGCCGGCGAGAGCGCCCCTGGCGCTGCTGGTGGGACTGGACAGTCCGGGCGTGTTCGTCAGCCTGGGGTGCCTGAATTATCCCCGGGAAGCGCGGCGGCTGCGGTCAGCGCGAACACGGGCAAAACTGGCGCGGGAACTGTCTGCCGGCATCAGTGATTTCCTCGGCAACCAGCGCATGACGGAACTCCAGGAATCAGAGATCGCGAGCCAGCGCTGAGCGCAATCATCCCGCTCAAGCCTTCGCGGGGCTTACCACGATTGAGACAAGGCGGGAGGGCCCGCTTTTGCGGCCCGCGGCAGCGCGAAAAGTATAATCATCAGCAGGAAGAAGGTAGAAAGAAGGTTCCATGCACGTGTGGGTCCTTTCCGCCATGGCTAGACGAATGCTGGCGGCATTGTGGTTTGGTCTTTTCGGCTTTCTGTCGGGGAGCGTCTTTTTCCTTCGCCCTGGGGTCCGATTCTCCGTGTTGTTTTTGTACGTGCTGCTGCCCGCGCTTGCGGCTTCCATCGCCGGTTGCATCTGGGGCGGGGCCGTCCTCGATGCCAGGACCACGAACCATGCGTCGCAAGCGGTGCTGAGAGGTGTCGGGGTGACCGTAGGTGCGTTTGTGATTTACGCGGCGTTGTATGCACTGGGGCTGCCGCTGGTGGAGCCGGGCTGGGGGTTGAAACAAGCGGGCGGCATCATGGTTCTAGTCCTCACGCTGGGACCTTTGATGGTGGCTCCGGTCATCCTCATTGCCGGAATGATCGGCGGAGCGACGCTTTATGTGCTTGGCCGCCGCGCCCTTGTGGAACGCGACGGCCAGGCTGATCATACAAACATCTGATCGCTTACAGCATTCATCTGTGAACGGCGCTTCTTTCTACGGCGCCGCGTTGGTATCGGCGGCAAAGTAACCCGCCGGCGCCGCGCCCCCGTTAGAGGAGCAGAACGCCTGCGCCGCAGCCGCCTGAGCCTGCACCTGTTCGAGAGGCGTCGGAGTGTCCTCGTCGTGAGGGACAACCGCGGTGGTGCAGGCAAAGCCGGTGTTACCTGAGGGATCCGTGGATTTGACCACCACCAGGTAGACGCGGCCGTTGCCCGTGCCGCTCCGTTCTGAACGCAACAGGAGCGTCCCCGTGGTATGAGTGGCATCAGGAGCAAAGTTGCCATCGCCGAGGCCGTTCTGGCTTTCATTGGAGAACACCTGGACCGAAATGGGCTGGGCTCCGCTGCACTGGTCCTGCGCGGAGACAGTAAGGCCTGTGTCAATCATCTGATGGTCAGGCGTCCAGAGAACCGTCGTAGCCAGCGACGCGCTGACCACCGGAGGAGTAGTATCGCGCACTGTAGCCGTGGTATGGCACGATGCGGAAGCACCGTGCGGGTCAGTTACGGAGACATCCAGGTTATGCAGGCCCAGTGTGAAAGCCTGGTTGAGGGTAACCGAGGCCGTGGTCGGCGTACCCACATGGGGCACGGTATCCACCTGCACCTGCGAACCATCCGCCTGCCAGACGACAGTCAGCGCGTCGCCATCAGCGTCAGAAACCTGGGCCGTCAGTGAAACCGGTGTTCCGGTGGCTTGCGTGCATTCGTTCACCGCAGCCGCCGGACAGACGATGGCCGGAGGCTGGTTGCCGCCGGCAAGCACGCTGGCTATCAGCGAGCTGGCATCCGCGGCTTGCACCTGGCCGATGGCCACCAGGCTGTTCACCAGGCTCGTCGCCAGGTCACTCGGCGATGCCGCCAGTCCGGCCGCCGTGCGGAAGGTTACGATGCGCGATAACTGATCGCTCAACGGAGGAGTATCTGCCACCGTGAGAGCTGTGGCTTCTTCCGAGGTCTGCCCGCTGACGAGCGCCTGGAGGAAGGCTGAGGTGTTGCGCTGCAGCGTGGGCGATGAACAAGCGTCGCCTACGCCGTCAAAATCAGAGTCCTTCTGGTCGGCGTTGGAAACAGTGGGGCAGTTATCCAGTTCGTCGGGAACGCCGTCGCCGTCGCTGTCCACCACCGTGGAAGGCACTCCGTTGCGGACCTGGAAGATATAACGCCCGGCCTGATTGCTGCCGAAGCTGTTATGGGCGAGTCCGCTGGCGGGATTGTTGTCAAGAAACGCTCCGTCAATGCCCGAACCGGGCAGCTCAAAGAACGTTCCCTGGGCTCCGCTTCCGTTGGAGAAGCCGACGCGCGCCGCGGCCCCACCCTGGCATTGCCCATTGCCTCCGCTGGCCTGGCCCGTGTCCCATTGAATCGAGTTGAAGTTGAACTCGATATCGAAGTCACCGGGGGCCGAATCTGACCGGTCAATCAGCAGTACCTGGAAGAAATCAAGCACGCTGATGTTCTCAGCAAAGCATCCGACGCCGGGCCATGTGATGCCGAACGCGGGATGGCCGTCGACCGTGTCAGGACCGTAGGTCACCTGGTTCCCGACGCGGGTGTCCACATCGGCGAAGAAGGGCGCAATGATGGAGCGTTGCGTGGTCTTCAAGTCAAAAGGCGTGAATGTGGACAGCGGCGCATCGAAAGTCAGGTTACCGTTGTCATTCACGAAGAGCGATGAGAAGTTCTGGCCGAAGAAGTTCACGGTGAAGCCGATAGGAGTGAGGCCGCTGGAACCATCGTCGTTCGGCGGCAGGACAAAGGAATCAAATCCGGGACGAATCGCGCCGCCTGAGCCGCGCGGTCCCGGCGCGGGCACGTTGAAGACGAACGTATTGGTGCTCGTGTCGGAGATCGTTCCCGTAAAGTCGGACTCCGTCACGAACGGAACAAAGATGTCGGGGCGGAAATCAGTGGCTGAAAGCGAAAGCGAGAACGTGTTGTCCACCGGACCAATCACCTGCGTGGTGTAGTCGCCCGGGTTGGGCTCCACGATCACGACGGCGTTGCGGTCTACCTCTTGAATGTAAGTGGATCCGGGTATCTCGTTCACCAGGGTGCCGTCAGGCAGCATGCCGGTCCTGAGGCCGTTCGGATCGGTGACCAGCACGTTGTTGGGCGGGTCCTGGAAGGCGGCGATGCTGCTGACACCATCAAGGTTGTTGATCAACGTCTGGTGAACGAACGTTTCCACGCTTTGCAGGAAAGAAGCGTAATCCGCTGTAGGCGGATTGAGCGCGTCAAGATTCACGAAAAAGTCAAGAGGGCCCGTATTCACGGTTGGGCCGACAATGGGCGTGATGGCGAAGCCCGGGCTTGACCATTCAGCGATCCTGGCCGGGCCGCCTGGCTTGGCATTGATAAAGCATCCATTGGACTTGGTCACAATCGAGAAACTGCACTGTGGAATGGAAGAAGAGTCCAGGGCTCCGGAATCGAACGATTGCACGGTAGCCGTGGTGCGGCTCGTGGCAATTTGATGAGGACTTCCAAAATCATTGCCGAGTTCAACATCCTGAAACAGCACAGGAAGGGCCCCCTCGTTCGACGTAACCGAGCATTGCGCGGCCCCGGACGGCCCGTTGGAGCCGAACTGCAGTTGAAGCTGCCCGTAGATCAACCTGTATTCCTTGATCTTCAATTTGACGGGGGCGTTCACTGGAGCGAGCGTAATCGGTATGGAGGTGCCGGCGTCAGGGCACGGCGGCAGCGAAGGCGGTGGGGGCGGAACGTTGCTGGTCCAGAACAGCGGGTCGGGCGAGTAGGTGGTATTGAAGTTCGCTGTCAGCGAGCCCGCGCTTTGCAGAGGAATCTGGTACTCGGCAATCACGTGATTGAAGGGACATGTGGGTGAAGGTCCGAAACCCACCCGCCCGCGCTGGCCGTTGATTTCTGGCAAGCGGCTCTGCCCGTTGACCAGTTGCACCACTCCGTTTTCGATGAAGATGATGGTTCCATCGGTAAAGATGTGCACGTTGTAATGGACCAGGGCTGTAGAACCGGCGTCGCTGTCAATATTGGTGAAGTTCACCAGGAAGTAGTCATTGGGCCCAAGAGGTGACGTGCGCGAGCACTCGTCATACATGAGAAGAAAAGTATCGGGAGGACCGCCGGGACTGATGAGGGCGGCCTGATCAGCATAGAGGAAGCTGTTGCTGTCGGGGAAAGATACCGGCGTCACATCCGACCATTCAGCATGGCCATCCAGACAGGTCGTGAAGCTTCCGTCGGTGGAGTGGCAGAATGCGCTGGGGCTGCTGGCAGCCTGCGCCGTCTTGGCCAGCATGAGAAACAACGGGAGGGAGAGCAACATCGCCAGAAACAAGCGTTTTCGCATAATTCACCTTTCATTTACCTTGCGAACCATGGTTTGAGACGTTGAAAGCTGCATGAGACCTCGCGCTTTGTCCAACGTAATCCAAGCGAGATGGCAACTTGCCATTCGCGAAATTGCGGTTTTTGCGTCCTCTTGCCCGGATGAATTCAGACGCGGTGGTGGACGGCAGTGCGACAACTTCCGCAGCGGCGTCGCTGTTGCCTGATGAACCGTGGGCTGTACGTCTGCACAAAGAGCCGGTTAGTTAGGGCCGAGGGTCTCCGGTGAAGCAGTTTGTGTGGCTTTTGCGCCTTGAATTTATAGCTTTGTTCCTGCTGGTTTGTCTCATGAAAATTTCAGGAAATTAAAATTATTAGATTTTTCTTTTCCCATTTTGGGAAATAGCGCACCTATGTTTTTAAGAAACGGCAGGTGAGCATGGGAAAAGAAAGTCAGCCCCCAGATTCAGGGGCTGCTGTCCGCGGAAACCCCGCCGGTCGGTCCGTAAGCGGGTACCGGTATGGAAGTCGGCACGCTACCGGGTTATCAGGGCCGTCTGGCTGATCGCAGGCCCCACCCCTTTTTCCAAAGTCACTGATTTTGTGTTGTCGTCCGGCACGCGGTCAATCAATAAGGAAAAAGGATCGATGCCGGCTTTTTCCGGCAGAGAGTCCGTCACAAACGTGAACGTCGCGTCTTTCTGCGTCAGGTGGATGCGCTGGCGATAGAGAGTGTCGCCGTATTTCCTGCCCTTCGCCGGCTTGGCAAACGCCCCAATATCGATGTAGTCATTGACCGGGACTTCCGTTTCATTCCCCTTGGAATCTGCTTTGTACTTGTGCGCTTCCACCTTGATGGTGACGTCATACTTGCCGTCGGCGCGCTTCTGCGCGGTGGCGTTGAGCGTCCGATTGGAGAACAAGGTGATGTCTTCAAACAGGTCTTTGATCAGGTACTGGAGGTTGGGCGGCGTTTCCTCTTTGAGAGCGTCGACCAGGGCGTAGGAGGTCGGGTACGGTGGTTTCGCGTAGGCATATTCATGGATGACCTTGCGCAGCGCGCGATTGACCGCTTCTTCCCCGATCATTTCTTTCAAGTAATAGAGCACCACGCTGCCTTTGCGGTAATGGATGTAACCCTGGTTGGCTTCCACGGTCAGCAGCGGGCGCTCCTTCAGGCGCTCCGTGCCGCGCGAGCGGAGATAATTGTCCATTTCGTACTTAAGAAATTTCCGCATCGCGTCGCGGCCATATTCGTGTTCCATGACCATGAGCGCGGAATACTGCGCCATGGTTTCTGAGAGCAGCGTGGCTCCTTCCATGTTGGCGCCGACAACCTGGTGTGCCCACCACTGGTGGGCCATCTCGTGCGCCACGACATAGAAAACCATGTCGATATCGTCAGGCTTGTTGATGTTGGCGATAAATCCAATCGACTCCGAGTACGGCATGGTCCCGGGGAAGGACTGGGCAAAGCGGGCCACGCGCGGAAACTCGATGATGCGCGCCTCGTTGTGATAGTACGGGCCGAAGTTCTTTGTGTAATAGTCCAGCGACTTCTTCATCGAGTTCATCATGCGCGGGACGTTCCAGGCGTGGTCAGGATCGTAATAGACCTCAAGCTTGATGCCGTTCCACTCTTCGCGGTCGACCTTGTAACGCGCCGAGAGGAAGGAATAAAAGTTCAGCGATTCGTGGTCGAGGTGGTAGTGGAAGTAGCGCCGGCCATTCTGTTCCCATTCCTTCACCAGAGAACCGGGCGCAATGGCGATCTGGTCCGGCGAAGTGCTGACCACTGAATCCACGTCCACCCAGTCGGAGTGGCCGCCCAGGTAGTTCTCGCGGCAATCGTCGGTGCAATTGCGCTCAAGAGGCGGCATCATGTCCACCTCTTTCAGGCCGAATTTGCGGCGATCGTTGGGATCGGTCAGCTCGCGCCCGTTGTCGTAGCCAATGATGGGACCGACCCGGTTATTGAAGAAGGTCCCGTTCTGAACC
>JBLMYN010000059.1:0-14205 GCA_050258305.1 Actinomycetota bacterium | reverse complement strand
GCCATACCCTGCGGGTAATAGACCTGGCGGATCTTGTGCGGCTGGTGGCAATCCACGCAGGCGGGAAGCACATTGGCCTGTTTCTCCCACAACTCGCCGCGTATGGTTTTCCGATGGACCTGTTCAATCTGGGAATGACATTTCGTGCACGTGGCTGCAATGTTCTTTCGGGCAATTGAAGAATCAGGGTCAGTGTGCGGGAGAATGCTGTGCGCTGTATGGCACGTAGCGCAGTTGGGCGCCACGGTAAGGCCCCGTTTCAGCAGCCCTTCCCCATGAATGCTTTCCGAATAATTTGTCAGAATGTCATGTTCTGGGATGTTTCGCGTCCTCTGCACTGGTGTGCCTTCGCTGTGACACTTGCCGCAGGTGAATGGCACTCTCAAAGGAGCCACGGGTGAATTCTTGTCTTTGATGGAAACAATGTAGTGGTTGCCGTGACAACTGTAGCAGCGCGGCGCCAAGGGGTCCCCGCGCGCCAGCGCCTTGCCATGGAGAGATTTGGCATGTTGCTTTTGCTCTTCGCTGTGGCATGTGCCGCAATCCACCTTTGCAGGCGGCGGATGCGGAATGTCCTTGCCTTCGAGATCGGCATGGCAGCCTGTGCATGTAAGAGCGGCGTGCACGGAACCTGCGAACCGCTTGCCATCGACAAAAAGTGATACGGTCTCTTTGCCATGTTTCGTTGAAAACGTCTTGTCGCCGTGGCAGGCCAGGCAGGTGTCGCTGTCTCCTGCCGCCGCTGACAGTCTCGCCGGCAGAAACAGGAATCCAGCCGCCAAGAAGAGCAACAATGCTGGCCGCGTCACGCTGGTATGGGCGCGCCTCATGCTTGTGCCTCTTGCGACGATTCGTCCGGCTCCCTGCGTGGTGACTTACCCGTAAGCCAGGCGGAGTCCATGGGATAAACATCCGGATCAAAAATGACGAAGTAGAAGTGCCAGACGAGGATCGCCAGGGTCGCCAGCACGGCTTCATAGAAGTGCACCGATGTGGCAACATCCAGCACTGCCTTAGGGAGCCACCGCAGCACCAGGGTATTGCTCCAGAGAAGAACGCCAGTCAGGATCATGATGACCGAGCCCCATACCAGCGCCCAATACTCAGCTTTCTCTACATAGCTGTGCGATGAGCGGCCCGGAGACCGCGAACGCAGTCCCACGTTATAGGCGAAATTTTCGCAGGCTTCAGCAAAGTCCTTCCACCTGGGCAAGAGCGAATGCCAGTGCTGACGCAGTCCCTTATTGAGCACCAGTGAGAAGATGTGCGCGAGCGCCGCCGACATAAACACCACCGAGGCCACGCGATGAATGATCCCGCGCATTGAAAGCGCTCCTTCCCACACCAGCAGCGGGCGCGCCCACCACTGATCGGGGTACTTCAGGGCGAACCCCGTCCATGCCAGCACGATGAATGATATTGCCAGCACCCCGTGCTGAATGCGCTCGAAGGGGAGAGTGCGCAGCGGCGGCTCACCGACGGGCAACTGCGGCTGCTGTAAGGCGCCGTTAAATCGAAGCCGCAGCAGTTTATGCAGCCAGTCGCCGAAGTTGTGCAGAAACATGAAGCCGATCGTCAGGGGAATCACCAGCAGGTAAAACCACCGCACCCAGCGCACGGCAGCGTGTTCGCCACGCCCCAGAGTGTGAATCGGCCCGATTGCAAATCGTGTCCCCGCCCCCTCGTGGCATTGCCCGCAAGTCCTGGCCAGGTTGGCAGGATTGATGGTCGATTTGGGATCAGATGAGGGAAGGATATTGTGAACGCCGTGACAACTGGCGCAATTGGCCACGGTTTGCGCTCCCGACTTCGATGCCAGCCCATGATAAGAAGCGTCAAAGCTGATAATTCGGTCCCGTGGCAGCCCAAACTCGCGCGATAGCACCACGCTGCTATGACACCCCGCACACGTGTCCCGCACATGGTTGGGATGGACCGTGGAAGCCGCGTTCTTCGGCTCCAGGATCGAGTGCTCGCCATGACAGTCCGTGCAGACTGCTGCCTGCAACAGCCCCTTCTGTATGGCCTTGCCGTGTACGCTGTCCGCATACTCCGCGGCTACATCGGTATGGCACGCGCCGCACAACTCGGGCACCGCGGCACGGAACTTGGGAGTTCTGGTGCTCTCAATTTCGTGCGCCTTGCCATGACACGTACTGCACTCCGGAGCTGCCTGATTTCCTTTTTGGATGGCTCGAGCATGTACGCTGTGCGAATACTCGGCCGCCATATTGGTATGGCAGGTAGCACAGGCAGGCTTGGGAACGCCCTCCGGATGGGGGTATTCCTCGTGCTTCACGTGGCAGCTCTGGCACGGCACCGCCCCATGCACGTTGGCTCTTAATTTTTCCACCACATCGCTGTGACAGGAAGCACAGGCTTCATTGTTCGGGGCAGCAGCGGCGGCATTGGAAACCCCGTTCGCCCCCGAACTTGTGGACTGACCTGCCGCACTACATGGCGCTGTCATCCAGCCAACCAACAAGACCACTGCAAGGTAAAACCCAAGCCGGTTCATTGTCTCTGCCCCGTAGTTCGTACGGGCGCGCTGCGAACTGACGCTCGCCGGCGCGCCTGGCTTTTCCATGCTTACTTCAGAGCGCGGATGTGTTTCACAAGGTCCTTGATCTGGTCATCTGTGAGTTTCCCGTTGTAGCCCGGCATCTTGCCTTTGCCGTTCTTCGTAATCTCGAACCAGGTCTGGTCTGAATTCTTGGCCACTTCAGGATCTGTAAATGACTTCACACCCATCTTCTTGCCAATAGCCGTATCGCCCTTGCCATCAGGGCCGTGGCATGCGGCGCATTTTGTCTTGTAAAGATCCGCAGTTTGCGCAACCACCGGTGAACTCATCAGGGCGGCCACGGCGAATATCAATATCAGAGCCAGAATGTTGCGGTAGCTGATCATTTTTGTTCCCCCTTAAAGAATTCCGGGGACCCTCACGAACGTGCCGCGGTAGCGGCCATCCGGTGTGTTGGGGAAAGAGGCAGATGCGCATTGCCCATTCCCGGAAAATGGACGCCGCGCTCACGTTGGGACCACTGCTTCAATCCTCAACCAGTCATGATGTCCGACCCCGGATTAACGGGCTGTGACCCGTGTCACTTTTGCCCCTTTGTTTTTGTAAAGTTGCGCGATGCCGGCCCCTCTGAATACTGGTGTGACAGGTGTCACATCCGAACTGTGTCAATGCCTTTTAGCATCGTCTGGCAGCGTAATTTAAAAACCATCTCGGACAGGGCAGTTATGAATGCCAATTTTGATCTGAATCAATGTCCTCTTATCGTTATCTGGGAAGCAACGCAGGCGTGCGACCTGGCCTGCGTCCATTGCCGGGCCTGCGCTCAACCGAAACGCCATCCCCTTGAATTAACCACCGCAGAAGGGGAGAAACTGATACGCGATGTAGCCGACCTGCGGCCACCAATTTTTATCTTCACCGGCGGCGATCCTTTGAAGCGTCCCGACATCTACCAGCTCGTGCGTTATGCCGCTTCTTATAACCTGCATCCGGCCATGACGCCCAGCGCTACCCCGCTTCTCACCAGAGACGCAATCTTTGAATTGAAGCGCGCCGGCTTGTCGCGTCTTGCGGTAAGTCTTGACGGTTCCGTACCGGAACTGCACGACGTTTTCCGCGGAGTCGAAGGCTCCTATGCGCGCACTCTTTCCGCGATCCAATGGGCTAATGAAGCCGGCGTTCCCATCCAGGTGAATACGACGCTCTCGCACCGCAACCTTCATGACCTGGATAAGATGGCTTCTCTGCTGAAGGAATTCAAACTGGTGCTCTGGAGCTTGTTTTTCCTCGTCCCCACAGGACGTGGCCAGACCGAAGGGCTCCCGACGGCCGAGGAGTTTGAAGAAGCCTTTGCAAAGCTTTATAAGTTCGCGCAGGAAATGCCCTACAAGGTCAAAACAACTGAGGCCCAGCATTATCGCCGGTTCATCCTGCAGCAGCGCAGCAGGAAAAACAACGCGCCTCTGGGCGACTTGATGGGCGGCATGGAGAAAAAGATTCCGGGTGTGCTTCCCATCAATGACGGGAAGGGCTTTGTATTCGTTTCTCACACCGGCGAAGTATTCCCCAGTGGATTTCTTCCCATATCCGCGGGAAGCGTCCGAAAGCAAAGCCTTTCCGATATTTATCGCAATTCAGAACTCCTGGTCGCACTGCGCGATACCGGCAACCTGAAAGGCAAATGCCGGGAGTGTGAGTTCAAAGAAGTCTGCGGCGGCTCCCGCGCGCGCGCTTATGC
Organism: Actinomycetota bacterium; assembly: GCA_050258305.1. Classification (GTDB taxonomy): domain Bacteria; phylum Acidobacteriota; class Terriglobia; order Terriglobales; family Acidobacteriaceae; genus Angelobacter. Next base: position 9,943 of record JBLMYN010000059.1, on the reverse strand, counting down.
TCTCAGCGGCGATATGTTCGCGGAAGAATCCTGCTGCGCATACGTTCCCAGATCGCTTGCCGAAGCACCCGCACGCGACCTGGCAGCCATTCCAATACTCGCTCCTTGATTCATGGTGTTCCTTTCTTCGGCAGGAGCGCACAACGCTCCTGCTCTTTTTTTGATAGAACCCGTTCTCCGGCATACGCATCGCACAGACGGGGGAAATATCCCCACCTGAGAGTTTACGATGCGCATTCATGAAGGTGATTTCGCTTACGACCTTGAACAACCTGTTGATCCACTGACCCAGCTTCGTTCCAAATGGAAGTTCACCCTTTATAAAATCAGGCCCTCAGAACAGAGACTCACCTCAGGAGAAGCCGATACCCGCAAAGAGGCCGAAAAAAAGGCCCGAACAGAGTTGGCTAGAGTCGCGCGATCGAGTGGGCCACGCGCTGCCTGAAAGGCGGCGTTCGCAACGGAGGCTTGGATGGCGCCGGTCGCTGCGTAACCGGTGCGCTGCTTTCCTGCATGCGCGCTCAGGATTGCACTAGTACTCTTAGTCCCGCCGGCCTGGTAAACGCGCCCAACTTTCATTCGCTGCGGAGCCGGCTGAAAACAAATAGCAGCAGCTCTGCTTCTTTTTTCGTTCAGCAACTCACATGAGGCAAACCCGAGCGCCAGCCGCCTATCTAACCACTGTCGCCACTTCCCAATACTCAAGGGCCGAACCAATCGGACCCAAAAGTACCAGGAGGATGTAATGAGAAAGGCATATCTGATCACAGCGATCCTGCTGCTGTCAGCGGTTTGGGTTGTTGCTCAGACCGGTTCATCAACATCATCAAGCTCGCAGTCGCCCACCAGCAGCACTTCACCATCAGCCACGGGCGCACAGTCCACGAGCCCCAGCAGCAGCTATCCGCAGACCAGCTCGCCGTCGAGCACTTCGCCGTCGACTTCAACCACCACGACCTCTACTCAGACGACTGAGACCTCTTCTTCTTCCAGCAGCGGAAGTCAGACGATCGAGGGCTGCCTCAGCGGCTCTTCGGGCAATTTCACTCTGACCGACCAGTCGGGCAAGACTTATCAGCTGGCGGGAGACACGTCCAAGCTGAGTGACCATGTGGGCCACCAGGTCCAGATTACCGGCTCAGAAGGAACCGAGGCAGGCGAGAGCGCTTCCGGCACAAGTCCGGGCAGCAGCGCTGGTTCCGCGTCCTCAAGCTCCAGCATGTCCTCGAAGAGCACGTTCAATGTGGAGAAGGTGAAGATGATCTCCAGCACCTGCCCCACGGGCACGAAGTAGGATATCTTACAGAAAGAAGCACAGGACCCCTGAAGCATGTGGGCTTCGGGGGTTTTCTTTCTGCCCAACAGGCTATGGGTTTACGTGTAACCGGCCATCCCGCAGGACAGTACATTTGCGATCCCGCCACACGATCGTGTCACCAACAAAGCCTCCGAGCCACGCCAGGAAGCCAAGAACATCCTGGACAGGCAGCAACCACCATTGCCTGCGAAACAAAGGATCATCCACCACGAACAGAGCAGTGGCAGCAGCAGCGCAGGTGCGGATACATAACGTAATGGGCAGGATCGGCCACCACGCAGGCGCTACGGTGCAGAGCAGCAGTGCCAGCGGGAGCGGATACGTAAATATCTGTCCCCAATAGCCAGCCGGACGCGAACGGCGCGTGCTCCTCGCCCAGCGCAGGCGATGCGCAAGATTAGGCAACATGGCCTGGCTTCCGATACGGTGCTGAATCACTGCCGATGACAGCAGCACTTCATGTCCGAGTTCGGCAGTTCGCTGGCCGATCACAAAATCCTCTGCCAGGAATTCCTGCAAGTACCCAAAGCCTCCCATTTCCTCAAGGACATCGCGCCTCACGGCCAGCGTACAGCCGAGCGCAAACCGCATTCCTTCCACCATGCGCGCCACCATCACGCCGCCCAGGAGCTCTGTGTTCATTCCCAGCGCTTCCATGCGTGACCATACGCTTTCCCCCGCCACCGCAAGATACGGGCACGTAACCAGTCCGACGCGGCTGTTCTGGAATTCCCGGGCGATGTGGCCCAGCAGGTCCGGCTTTACCCGGACATCGCTGTCACACATGACAATCAAGTCGTGTTGTGCCTCACGCACGAGCCGGTTGAGGCTGTACGCTTTGGCATTGGGAATCGGAGACTCGCCTGTCACGACCAGTCGAGCTTGCACCGGCCTCGCGGCGTATTTCTGGATCACCTGCTGGACAACCGCAACGGCCGGATCATCCGGCCGATGCACTCCGAAAATGATTTCGTAATTCGGATAATCCTGAACGAAAAAGCTGTTCAAGTTCTCTTCCAGGCCTTCATCATGCCCGCAAAGCGGCTTCAGCACGCTGATGCCGGGCGTTGCACCGGGCTCAGGCGGAACCGCGTACAGGTAACGGCGCGTAGCAATCACCACCAGCACACAATAGACCAGCGATCCCGCCAGTAAAAATAAAAGCGTTGCCGTGAAGGCGATCACCATGACCGGGTTGCATTCTCCTTAATTGAACTGCCGTTTTTGTCCGGCAGATTCGTAAACAGGAATTTTCCTCCACTCTCCGCAATTTCGTAAAGATTTCCGCTTCCAGCAAGCCTTCTCAGGACGTTCAGCCGGCTGCCGTCACTCGCGAGATAGTATCTGGAATCGGATGACCATAACCGGGCGAACTGAGCGTCATCAATGAAGACGGGGGGTGATCCCGGCGCGTACGACCCGTACTCGAGGTTGTTATAGCGCCCGTTCAGTAACAGCGCCTCCCGTCCGGAGTAATAAAGGAGTGAGGAAAAAGGATAATATGTTCCATCAACAATGACCTGTCCTGGAGGTGCTTGTACCAGTTTTTCCGCCAGCGGACGTGATGACAGGTAGGGGTCAAAAACGACCATTGCCATCCGGGCTGCATGGAAGAATATGATCATGGAGGCTGCAACGGCGAAAATAGCACCCCGCCTGCGCAAGAACCATGCTCCCAGCATCCCCACCGCGCACGCAAGAGCCGCCACCAGCAGCGGCGCCCTCAAATACGCGAAAGAGCGCAACGTGAGATCTCCCATGTGGCCCAGAGAGAGCGTGTAGTCGCTTGGATGCTGTTGCAATGCGGACGAAATGTCACCGGTTGCGGGGAGGGTCCGCACAGCGTAAAGAATCACACCAATGGTTGCCAGCGCAGCGGCGTACACGGCGCCGAGTGCCCTGCTGCTGCCCTTGAACCACCTGTATCCCGCCTGCGAATCCATGGCTGAGCCAAGCAGCAGCGCCAGGGCAGGATATATCGGCATGGAATAGTATTCCTGCGTAGTGGAAAAGCTGAAGAACAGCAGCAGGAAACCGCTCCAGCAGAGCGCCATCAGACGCGTTCGTCCCGCCCTGTCTGAAGGCCGGTAATTCTGACGGATCGCCGCGGGGAAATAAAAACTCCACGGAAAGAGCCAAACGAAGTGCAGTAGCCAGAAAGCCAGCCGGGGCACGGTGTTGTAGTCGTGAGGATAGCGGAGCCCCAGAAACCGCAGCACGTGCTCATTCATGAAATAAAACCAGAAGAACCCGTGATACTCCCCTGGGCCGCTGTGCAGCGTAAACGCAAAATGCGGCGGCATGCGCAGGGTCGCCAAAACATGCCACGGCGCGGCAATCAGGAGGAAAACCAGGAATCCGGTACCGGGATGCAAGCGCCGCCAGGTCTGGCGCGCAAAAATTTGCCTGGTAATTGCGAGATACAGCAGCACACCGCCTATTGGCACCACGAGGGCGATGAGCCCTTTGAGCATGACTCCTACAGCAAGACTGATGGCGAGCAGCACAGCCCACATTCGAGGCCGATCTTCCTGGCCATCCTCATTCAAAGCTCGTTGCACTGACCAGAAAGCCACGGTTATGCAGAGCGTGAGAAGAGCATCAGGAATAAGGATACGTGTAAATAAGAACAGCCCTATGCAGGTGGCCAGGATCACGCCGGCCAAAAAGCCGGAGGTCCGCCCGAACGCCCAGCGTCCATACCGGGCTGTTACCCAACAGAGCAGGATCGCGCCCAGGGCAAAAGGAATCCTGGCTGCCCAGTCGTGCACGCCAAAGATCAAATAAGATATGGCAATCAGCCAATACGGTAACGGCGCCTTCTCAATATAGGGAACGCCATCCAGATGCGGAATGACCCAATCGTGCGACTGCAGCATATTGCGCGCGAGCTGGCCGTGAGCCGCATCAACATCGTCCATCAGCCCGGGCGGCGAGATGAGGCATCCAACATAAATTGCAGCGGCAATCAATAGCAGATAGAGTTGCCAGCGCGATGGCGCGTTAAGGCCGGGTTCGCGCGCAGACTGTTCTGCCTTTGCTTGTTGCAGTAACTCACGGGAAACAGGAATCTTCTTAGCTCCTTAAATCTTTAAGGCATTTGCTTCTCGCCGAGAGCGGCGCTACAACCCCGGAGGGGGATCGTGCTTTTGCTGATCTGGCGTCGATTATACAACCCGGATTGTAAATGACTGTTAAACAACGTGTAGTTCATGGACGATTGAGTGGAAAAGGGCACTGGAGAACCGCTGCAATCAGGCGTGTTCGCGGCGCGACCGGGCAAAGCGGATGCGCGGAAACATCCACCTGGTCATTGAGGCCCAAGAGAAAGCAATGCCCGGGCTTGTCGCCCGGGCATATAGAAAAATAGCGTTCCGCAATGTGTTACTTCAACGTGCGGACATACTTGACCACTTCCTTGATCTGCTCATCCGTCAGCTTGCTTTTGAAAGCCGGCATCTTGTTTTTTCCGTTTTCTGTGATCTCGATGAATTCCTTCTCTCCGCCTTTCGCTTCACTAAACGGCTTGGCACCCATTTTCAAACCAACAGCCGAACCCTTGCCATCCGGTCCATGGCACATCTGGCACTTCGTTTTGTAAAGCGCCGCCCCGTCCTGAGCCATGGCCGGAACGGCCATCGCCAGGACCAGACCAAACGCCATCACAGTGATCATTGCCTTCATGCATCTCCTCCTAAAACAAATTAACTACGAATACTAACCCAACAGGCTGCCCTGAGTAGCGCTGCTCCCATAATGACGCCGCTCCTCAAGGTCGCCCCCTCTAACGCTCTAAGGCCCTTCCGAGCGCACCCTGGAGCCATGAATTGAATGGCAGTCCAGGCAGCCAGGCTTCGAGTTGATACTCTCTGACCTGTGGAGGGTTGCGTGCTCTCGGCCCGGCTCATGACATTTCAGGCAGCGTCTGGACGCCTCCTCACGCGTCAACGCGGCAAAACGGATGATCTTTGACGGATCTCCTGATTCAGCGTGCTGCGCGCCCGGGCCGTGGCACGCTTCACATCCCTGCCACTGGGGACCTTTGTCTTTTGCTGACGTAAGCTTCGCATGCGGTCCCTTGTCATACGTCTTTCCCTCTTCCTCGTGGCAACTCTTGCACGTTTCCACCCCGGCGAATTCGGCCGGATCTATACTTCCGGCGCTCTTGGAATCGGCTGCGGGCCGGCTTCCGGCTTCAGCGCCGCTCTTTTGCTGATCAGCGTTTGCGCTCGACTCATGCTTTTTATCCGCTCTCTGCGGTGCTGCATGCGAACAAAGTGCGGCGAAGAACAGGACCAACAAAAGGCCGCAACACCACGGCACTGTGCGATCACCGGAGATCCGCAAAGCCTCAGGCACTCTCATAGAAGAAGCAAACGTGGCAGTGTAGGTGCTTCGTAACAAAATAACTGTGATATTTGTCACACGGGCTGCAGCCTGCGCCCGCAGCAGAGAATGGCCGATGAGCCGGTACGACCGTCACAATTCGAAGGAATCCGAAAATTCGCTTCCAGCAGGGCACAAAAAAGTTCTTCCAGTGCCGGGATTCCCCCGTCACCCGGCGCTGGAAGAACGCAGCCAATTGTGGCTGTTAAAGTATCAACACTCCAGAATCGTGGTCTGTGACCGCCATCACATTTACATTCCCTTGCGTGCAAGTGCTGATGTTTTGCGCGCGCAGTCGCGAATGAGCTGGTCAGCAATTTTCAAATCGGCGCTGAGAACTTTTGCAACCGCAAAGTAAATCTGCGGGAAATTACGCAAGAGTTTGGCAAAGTCTTCGCCCGTGATGATGGTGAGGTCACACTCTTCCAATGCCGTGACATTAATCTCAGGAACCTCGGCTGACACCGCCGCACGCATTCCAAACACCTTTCCCGGACCAGCGGTGCCGAGAGAAACCTCATTCCCGCCCGATGGGACGGAAATCTCAACAGTTCCGGAATTCAGAATCATCAGCCGCTCAGGTCGCACACCGTATTGAATCAGCTTGTATCCTCGTGGAACCTTGATTTCCTGCTCGTATCTCTTCAATTCGTTGCGAAGATCGGTGGTCAGTCCAGCGTACAATTCATTTGACGTGGAAGCTTCTGGAATCATGCTCATGGCACTCATGGTGCACAAGGTTACATCAAAGCGCACGGAAATCTGTGACTCAGGTCACGACTGCATGTGATGGCTCCTCAGGTTGTGACCAGGTGCTCGAGGGCGTCCTTGTCCAGAATGCTCCAGGTGGCGCCTTTGATTCTGAGCCAGCCTTTTCTTCTGAAGTCGCTCAGCACACGCGAAACAGTCTCCCGCGAAGTACCCACAAACTGTGCAATCTCCTCCTGGGTGAGCGTAACTCGAAGGGGGACCTCATTGCCGCTGTTTTTCTTCCTTGTGTCAAGCGGGTGCTGGGCCCATGCAAGCAGCAGCTTGGCAATCTTCTCTGGTACTGAGTTCGATAAACCCAGCGAACGGATCTCGCTATACGCGCATTTGCAGTTGTGCGTGAGCTGCTGGGCAACTTTCATCCCGACGTCGGGAAACGCTTCGAGGAAATGCACAAAATCGGACTGCGCGATGAAATTCGCCTGGCTCGGCTCCATCGTTTCGATGGTGGCTTCGTAAGGGGTATTGGAAACCGCCGCGGTCAGACCCAATACCTCGCCGGGTTCCGCAATGCGCAGGATAATGCTCTTGCCCTCGGCTGATGTGGTGGAAAGTTTGGCGCGTCCGGTACAAAGCACGTAAATGCCGCGCGGCGGTTGCCCCTCCAGGCACAAAAGTGTGCCTTTTGGATAAACTGACGTAGCTTTAATGGTTTGCAGTTTGATCAGAGCTTCTCGCGGAAGATCACAAAAGAGCCTGTGCTCACGGAACGTACATCTGAGACAGTTCTCGATAATTTGCAGGTTATATGCCATCGCCATGAGAGACACTCCATACAGCCTATAAATTCATGGTCAGGCTAACCCAGCGGTCACAACAATGATGTGATCCAAATCACACATCCTTTCATGCCATCGCCATGCTGTTGCCGCTTTTAAGACCAACTGAGCCGGTCCCCTTTCCGATGATAATGTGACCTTTATCACAGCCTTTGTGCAGCGGCACTGCCAACATGTGACAGTGCTGAAGCAGGGGCGTATTTCCTTGAAGTTCAGTGTTTCAGCACGACTAAAACGTCCTGGGCACCGCTGGCGTTCGAGTACGGTTGCGGCCTTACGCCGACAACGCGATGAGCCTGCCGCATCCGGGAAAAGGCAGCGCTACGGCGCTGCTTTTTCTTCTTCGCAGCGATGAGCGATGTGACGGTCATCACCGCAACACATCTGTTTGCGAGGGAAACTTAACTCCAAGCTCTTGGAGGCCAGATGGCAGCGAAAAAGCCGGAAAAGTGGATGATTCTAGGCGGTATAGCCGGGGCGACCGCAGCAGCATATTTTCTGGACCGTCAGCACGGCCCGGAACGGCGCGCCAGATTCGCCCGAAAAACGGAGCGCATGGCTTCTGCGGCCGTGGAGGGAGTCTCGCTTGGGATACGGGACACCGGTCACCGGCTCCTCGGGAGAGCCAAACATGTCTGGCTCTCAACGCGCGGAGATCACGTTGATGACCGCGTGCTGACAGAGAGGGTGCGTTCCCGAATGGGACGCATTGTCACTGATCCTCACAAGATCCAGGTCGTTTGCGACCAGGGTGTGGTCACGCTCTGGGGCGAGGCGCCGCAGGACGAAGTCCGTAACCTGACCCAGGCAGTAACTGCGATTGCCGGCGTAAAGGAAGTCCTCGATCACATCGAGATCCACGAAACTGCAACGGGACCGGCGTGCGAGCAGGATGCCTTGCTAAAAGCCCGGCATGCGATACGGCTGAATTGGAGTCCCTGGCAAAGGCTCCTAGCCAGTGTTGCCGGAGCCGCGATGGCGGCGTACGGCTGGCGCCGCAAAGACAGGCTCGGCAGCGCACTCTCGCTCATGGGATCTGGGCTGGCCACGCAGGCGTGGATGAAACAAAGCGTTCACTCTCTGCTCGCGTTCTCGGAACAGTATCCAGGGTTTTCGCTGGAGCGTACGGTAAAGATCAAAGCACCCATTTCCGACCTCTACGATTTCTGGTGCAACCCGGAGAATTATCCGAAGGTCTTTTCGCATATCTCCGCAATCGAGCGCATGGGTGAAAATCTGTATCGCTGGACGATTGCCGGTCCCGCCGGTATCCCCATCCACTGGGACGGGATGATCATCCGCACTGTGCCCAACACCCTTGTGGAGTGGAAGAGCCTTCCAGGCTCAACCGTGGGCAACTTCGGAGTTGCGCGTTTTGACGCCAATTACGATGCCAGCACGCGGATCCACATTCGCATGTTCTATCGTCCTCCGGCGGGAATTATGGGGCGTTTTCTGGCCGAACTGCTTGGCGCGAACCCGAAGCAGGTTCTGAACCAGGACCTGGCCAGGCTGAAACGGATTTTCGAAACCAATGAAAATTTTGCCAAAACACTCAAGGAGGGAGGTGACGAGCAACTTCTAAAAATTGCTACAACATAAGCTGCTTACTCAAAAGCTACTAATGGCGGTTACCTCAAAGAAGGATGCGAGTCACCTCGCATCCTTCTTTACTTTGCAGCGCAGTTGGGGCCGGGGCTGACTCGATAATGCACCTGCAAGTGCGTCCCCCCCCCGTGACACACATCACTGCCATGTCTGCGTAACTGAGAGGAAACTGTATGGTGTAAAACCGGTCCCGGTACGCTGCCGCGAAGTGCGAGGATCGACTGCTTTTCTGATGGAACAAACGCGGGATGCGTGCAGTAAAGGAGGCCACATGCAAGCCCTGGGAAATGCCACCAGTATTTCTTTCAAGAACATTCTTTTTCTGACAGACTTCAGCGAAGCATCGGAATCGGCGCTCGCCTATGCGCTCGGAATTGCCCGGCACTTTGGAGCTGAACTCTTTCCGGCGCACGCTTCTGATCCTGAGGTGCTGGCCGAGACAATCGCTGAAAATGTCATTGAAGATGTGGTGCAGACCAGCAAAGAACGGTTGAATGCCATGACGAAAGGGACCGATATCGGTGTCCATCCCCTGTTTTTCCGGGGCGGCATTGACGCGGCCTTGCCAAAATGGATCCAGGAATCAGGAATTGACCTGGTAGTGCTTGGCACGCACGGGCGGCGCGGGATTGACCGGTTTATCCTCGGTTCGACTGCCGAGTACATTTTCCGGAATTCTCCCTGCCCGGTCCTTACCGTCGGCCCACACGTTGCATTCAGGCCATACCATGGGTTCACTGCTGAATCCATTCTGTTCCCCACCGATTTGGGATCGCACGCAAATTTTGCGGCTTCTTATGCTCTCTCCTTTGCCCACGAAACTCATGGAACAGTCACTTTCATGCATGTACTCACGCTGGAACAGACTTTTCAGCGTGACCGGGCTGAGTTGATCGACTCCGCATACAAGCAACTGCAGAAACTCGTTCCTTCCGATAGCAGAAAGTGGTGCAAATCAGAGATGATCGTCGAAATCGGCGACCCAGCCATGGAAGTGATGGCGTATGCCGAAAAGGAGCGGCCCGATCTGATCGTGCTCGGTCTGCCTCATGACAAGAGATTCAGCACTCATTTTCGCGCCGGT
>JBLMYN010000058.1:0-16285 GCA_050258305.1 Actinomycetota bacterium | reverse complement strand
CTACATACATCTAAACTTGGAGTAAGGCGATTTACAGAAAGCAGTAAAGGCGGTTCCCTCAAAGCAGTATCTCCTCTCAAGCAATGAAACCGTAGCCAACAGAACAATCGACATCGCTGGGAAAAGCGGCTCTTTGGCACCTAAAGCCGGTTCCGCAGACGCAAAGTACGGTTACCCAATCGTTCTTATGGCAATTGCCTGGCTCGCGCGTTGCCAGAATACAGAACACACACGGAGACTATGAAAAGTTTTGCATTTAACGTTAAAGCGCATAAGAGTGAGACTCGCTTGTCCATGAGTGCCCGGCCAGCCGGTGCGCGGGCTGCGCGGGTCCTCGCGGTTGCATTCGTCGTAATTATTCTCGCCGGCTCGTCTTTCGCGGCCGAAGCACACGAAGCTCCGCCTGCTCTTGTTTCGGCCCCCGAATTGGAAGCCGGGTTTCATTTGCTCTATGACCTCAAGCCCGCCGAAGCCCGCGCGCAGTTGGATGCCTGGCAAAAATCGCATCCGGAGGACCCTCTTGCCAGCGCACTGCAAGCCGCAAATTATCTACTGGAGGAGTGCTACCGCCAGGGTGTTTTAACTTCCGAGTTCTTTCTTGATGACAACTCTTCCGACAAGAACCCTCTCCAACCCGATCCGGCAAAACGGGAGGGCTTTCTGGCCGCGTACCAGCGAGCTCAGCAACTGGCCCGGGCGCGGCTCAAGGCAGCGCCCAATGACACGAACGCGCTCTTCGCCATGACACTCAGCCTGGGCATGCAGGCGGACTATGCCGGACTCATCGAGAAGCGGCGTGTGGAAAGCCTGGGAATGATGAAGGACGCTGCCAATTACGCCAGGAAGCTGCTGGCCATCGACGCCAACGCGGCAGACGCCTATCTGGCTCTTGGCGCCGCAAACTACATTGTTGGCAGCCTTCCCGGGCATCAGAGGTTCTTCCTCGGCTTTAAAGGAATTCACGGCGACGAAAAGGAGGGCATCCGCCAACTGGAAATCGCGGCAACGCACGGCCATTATCTGCGGCCGTTTGCGAAGATGCTGCTGGCCCTGGCGTCATTGAAGCAGAAAAAGCCGGACGCGGCTCGCGCACAGTTCACCGAACTAGCCGCGGAATTTCCGGACAACCCGCTCTTCTCCAGCGAGCTGGCCAAACTGAATGCTTCATCCGGAGCGATGAGCGTTCGCCGGTGAATTTTTCCTGGGTTAGTAAGACTGGTAACATTGACAGTCGCGCAAGCTCCCAGCTCGTAGCAACCTAGATGGTGCTTAGATGCCGCTGGAATCGCACGTGGGATGTGATCCTCATCACAGGCTATTGTGCGGCGACATATTAGTTTTGAATTAATTAGCTCGGGAGCCATTATCAGCTATAACGAAGAGGTTAGGATGTCAGGCATTCTCACAGGACGTTGGCAGAACATACTCGCTGTTACGCTTCTGCTGTTTTTCCTGGCAGTTTTCCTGCATCCCTTCCTCGGTCTGGGTCATGTTCAGGTGCCCCGTGTCGGGTCGTTCCTGCATTTCTCGCTTCCGGTCTCAAGAAGCCTGCCTCCATATCCAGGATTAGCCGCCGATTTCATCCGGAAGCAATCACGCACGGCGCAGCCTGTCATCCGCCAGGAGCTGTTCGCTCCTCTGCTTTGCTAATGAACGCCGTCGCCCCGGCGGGCTAGCGAAACGCAAACCAATCATTCCATCAAGCCACTTCACGATTGGCTGCGCAAGCAGCAGGAGATTTCACCATGCCATCAAGCGCATATGCAGTAGAAAGCGCAAAACCAAGACTCGTAGTATCTCGCCCGGAATCCGCACCAGGCCTGGATTATTTCGCCATTTGCGGACGACTGCTTCCCATCTGTTATCCGCGGGGAACACAGTTGTGTATGGAAGGGCATCAGGCTGACGGAGTCTTTGCTCTGTGTGACGGCAGAGCGAAGGAATCTGTCACTTCCGATCGCGGCAAAACGGCGATCCTGAGAATCGCGTTTCCGGGAGATCTCATTGGCCTGGAAGCCGTCATTGGCAACACCACTTACACCACAACCGTGGAAACCATTGATGCGGCCAGAGCCTATTTCATTAACCGCCGGGACCTCCTCGGCGCCATCCGTTGCGATGAGAGCTTCAGGTCCGCCGTAGCCGCCCAGCTCAGTGAGCGATGCAGGCGCGCCTACAACGATATCCGGAGCTTTGCGTTTGCCCAATCCGTTCCGGCCAGAGTTGCCCATTTCCTGCTCAACTGGCGGCAGGATGGTTCGAACGCAAAACCGGGTCCGAGCCTCTGCATGAACCTGACGCACGAGGAAATAGGCCAGGCGATTGGCTCGACCCGCGAGACCGTGTCCCGGATCGTGTCCTCGTTCCGCCGCAAGGGCTGGATACGCATCACGGGCATCCACTGGAAAATCGAGGACCGCGACTCTCTGGTAGCGCTGGTCGCGCGCGGATAGGGGCAACAATCACAGCAGGCGGGACGGATCGGAGGAGCTTTTGAGCAGTCCCGCCCTGCTGTGATCGATTGGATGGAAGCTCGCTTGCCAGACGGCGCGAGCTCCCTGTCCTTGTCAAAACTCGTGGAGCGCGCGCCACCTCTTTTTACTGCATCAGGCAGCAACCTCTTTGCCCTTGAGCCCCAGCCCTTTGGCCACGCCCGCTCCGTACGCCGGGTCTGCTTTGGTAAAGTGCTGGATTTGCAGTTTCTGGATGCGTTCAGACACACCCTTCATGCTGGCCACGATGTTGCCGATGAGCCGCTCCCGTTCTTCAGGCTTCATCAGCCGGAAGAGATTGCCCGGTTGCGTGTAGTAGTCCTCGTCCAGGCGGTGATTGTGCCTGTCGACCGAGCCGGAAATGGTTCGCGGACGCTCGCGGTAAGCAGGATCCTCCACCGGGCCGTTGAAGCTGTTGGGCTCGTAGTTGGGCTGCGGGCCGCAGTTGCCGTCAAAGCGCATCGCGCCGTCGCGATTGTACGTGTGCACTGGGCATTGCGGCCGGTTCACCGGCAATGCGTCATAGTTCACGCCGAGACGGTAACGATGCGCATCAGGATACGAGATCAGGCGAGCCTGAAGCATCTTATCCGGCGAGTACCCCATGCCCGGAACAATGTTCCTGGGCTCAAATGCCGCCTGCTCGACTTCAGCAAAATAGTTTTCCGGATTGCGGTCCAGCACCAGCTCGCCGGCCTCGATAAGCGGATAGTCTCCGTGCGGCCACACCTTCGTAAGATCGAACGGGTTGATGCGATAACTCTCCGCATCCTTTTCCGGCATCACCTGCACGCACACGCGCCACTTGGGAAAGTCGCCCTTCTGGATCGCCTCGAACAGATCGCGCTGGGCATAATCCGGATCTTTGCCCCTCATCTCATCTGCCTGCTCGCGCGTGAAATTCCTGATCCCCTGTTTCGTCTTGAAGTGCCACTTCACGTAAAACAGTTCGTTCTTGCTGTTCACCAGGCTGAACGTGTGGCTGCTGTATCCGTTCATGTGGCGGTATCCGTCCGGAGTGCCGCGATCGGAAAACAGGATGGTAACCTGGTGCAGCGACTCGGGCGAGAGCGACCAGAAATCCCACATCATGGTGGGCGACTTCAGGTTCGTCTGCGGATCGCGTTTCTGGGTATGGATGAAGTCGCCGAATTTCAACGGGTCGCGAATGAAGAACACCGGCGTGTTGTTGCCTACCATGTCCCAGTTGCCCTCTTCGGCGTAGAACTTCAGCGCGAATCCCCGCGGGTCGCGCTCCGTATCCGCTGATCCCTTTTCGCCGCCCACGGTCGAGAAGCGGAGGAATGTCGGCGTGCTTTTGCCGGCGCTGGAGAACAGCCGTGCGGTCGTGTACTTCGCCATATCAGCGTTGCTGCAGACAAAATGGCCGTATGCTCCTGAGCCCTTGGCATGCACAACGCGCTCTGGAATGCGTTCGCGGTTGAAATGCGCCATCTTCTCAAAGAGGAGAAAGTCCTCAAAAACAACAGGTCCACGCGGACCCACCGTTAATGAATTCTGGTTGTCGCCCACCGGGCGGCCTGCATCGGTCGTAAGCTGTTTCTTATCGGTCATGTGTTGGTTCCTACCCCCAATATTGTAGCGTAGACGCCTGATTACAGCGTGTTTGTGACTCCGGTCACCGCGAATTGTGATCGCTCGCAGCTTCTCTTACCTGATCCAGTTGCTAAATCGGGAATTGCTAGCTGCCTATCCTGATCCAGGTGGCCCGCGCAACCGCGCACAACTCGTCGTGCTGGTAAAGACAGGCAGCGCTGAAATGCTTCCGTCCTTCAACGCCCAGCGGCCATGACATCAGCACGCAGCCGGTTCCGGTTGGTATCGGCTTGAGTTGCTGCACGGCCAGCCGTCCCGTGACCAGTTTGCCCGCCACAGGGAAGCCGGCTGCGAAGCCCGTGGGGCAGTCCATGGCGGCCCACAGAAATTCCGGACGCAGATGCTGCTCACCGTCGCCAAATTCGGAATCCGGAGTCCAGGCTGCAACGTAAACGCCTTGCCGCACTGGAGCCGGAAAAATTCTCAGGCCGTCGTGAACCGCGCGCTTGGGTCCGCAGACGAAACAGGTCGGAAACGGGTGACACGAATCCAGAGCGGGCGACCCATGCATGGCTTCCCCGGCTGCCTGCACGCTGACCGGCGCAGGCGGCGTGACTTCAATGCTGGTTGGGCTTGCCTCCACCACGACGTTCCCGCCGTAGCGCAAAACTCCGCCGGTTTCGGTGTGTTCAAACTCCAGCGGCATTTCCAGCGGCACAGGCATGCGCAGCGTGCACTCCACCACGCCGCCAGTTTCTTTGGCCAGCAGCCCGCAGGTATAGCCTCCGTTGCCGGAATCGGGCGGTCCGCAAAACCGAACCAGCACTGTGAATGATGGCATGAATTCAGTATCTCATCCGCGGCACGGCAAGCGCTGGCTGCCAACCCGCATGTAGCCAGCCTGAAACCGCACCGCTATAGCAGAACAATATGTTTGGCTCGTGACGTACCTTGTAATCAATTGCTGAAAGATCGTGGAGGATTGTCTTACTCAAGAATTGCCGGTCACCGCTCCGGCAATTTCTGCTTTCGAGTGCTTCCCGGCCTTATGCCGCTTTCGCGCCGGCTTTTTCAATCATCTTTGCGCCTTCCAGCAACTGGTTAAAGGCGCGGGTATGGTCTTCGATTTGGTGGGTCAGCGACTCGACCACATTGCTGACCAGGAAGAATTCCGCAGGGGTCGTCCATCCTGGACGACGTATGATCGGCACCAATTTCTCGGCAAGCTCGATCCGTTGAAGTTCCGAGAGACGCTGCTCGAGCGTCTTCAGTTGTTTTTCCAGTTTTGCCACATCGTGCTCCATGATTTACCTCCTTGCTCCAGGGAGCCCCTCAAGTCTAGTCCTCCCTCGCGGCGCGTTTCAAACAAGCACAAAATCCGGTGTGTGCCACTGAGGCATGCTGAAGCAGATGTCAACTCGGCCTTCGGGGTCCCCCTGAGCTCAAATTGCCTTTCTGTCTGGCGAAGTTGCCGGCTTACCAAAGTGTTTGCGTACAGCCTCTGGTTGCGATACATTCCTGCTGTACTTTGCGTGAAAGGAACGTCTCCATGCGGCGCAGCCTTATCATTTCCTTTTGCCTGTTCGGCTTCGGAATCATCGCTCAAGCTCAATCCAGCACCCCTGATACAAGCTCTGCGGAGAAGCCACGCGTCTTCATCACGGACAGCCGGTCCTGGGAAATAGAATCGGCAGCAGCGGGATCGGGCGGGGTGTTCGCAGCCGCTTCGCGCGGCGGAGCGCGTCCGCAGACGGCCGAGATCATCAAGACCTTTGGCGAAAAGTGTCCCGGGGTGATGGTCAACAACATACGTGAAAAGGCGGCCTACATCGTTGTCCTTGACCACGAAGGCGGCAAGGGATTGCTGCGCCATAAGAACAAGGTGGCGGTGTTCGATGCCCAAAGCGGCGACTCCATTGTGAGCAAATCAACTCTTTCGCTGGGCGGGTCCGTAGAAGAGGCCTGCCGGGCGATCGAGAAGCATTGGGCAGATCGCAAGCCGGCTGCTCCTGCTGCGTCCCAATCCGCCGCGGAACCTGAATCCGGCGCGAGGTTGGAGCCCGCAGTGGCAAGGGCTCCGGCCGCCAATTCTCAAAATGCCGATACAGCCGGCGCGAGCCTTTCCATCACGTCTGTGCCCGAGGGCGCGGACATTGAGATCGACGGCGCATTCATGGGCAACGCCCCTTCATCGCTCCAGTTGCGGCCCGGAGACCACAAGGTGGTGGTCAGCAAGAAGGGTTACAAGCCCTGGGAACGCACGCTCAAGGTAACCGGCGGCAACGTGAGCATCAGAGCAGAGCTGGAGAAGGACTGAAGCAAGTCCAATCACGTCCACGATAGAGGGGGCTACCCGGATCACAGTGATCCACGGCTTGCCGGAACAGGTCGCACGTGGGGATTCACGGCAAGGCCCTGCCTGCCAGGAATGCCGGATATGCGATGCAGGCATCAGGGCTCGGGCGCGACTGACATTCCGCTGAGGACGCGAGCAGAGTGTTTCATGGTCGGGTGGTCCTCCTGAACGCGAGCGGACTGTCGCCTCTCAATGAGGAAAGCATAAAGCTCAGTCGCAACCGCCAGAGCTATGCGAACGCTCATCAGCGCGGCAATTCCCCAGGTGTTCCACAGAAATCCGGCCAGCACAGGAGCTGCCACGCCGCCGGCATCTTCTCCCATGCTAAGCCAGCTCATGGTACGCGCGCGGTTCCTCCTGTCCACTCCGGAAATCTGGGCCATCAGAGCGCCCCATGCCGGGCGAAAGGCCGCCTTTCCAATATCGTCGACGGTTCGAGCGGTACCGATGCCAAGATAGGAGGGGCAGAGCCAATACAGGACTGATGAAAGCGTATTGGCGACACTGCGCAGCAGCAGCGTGAGCTTGCGGCTGACATGGTCGGCGAGCCAGCCGAACGCCGGTCCGGAGAGCACGGCAACCAGAGTAGCCACCGTATAGACGATGCCCGCCTGCGCCTTGCTCAGGTGCGCATACTCGGTGGCGAGCACAGGAAACAATCCACTGAGCATCTCCGCCGTGCCGGCCACCAGAAACCCAAAGCCGACGAAAGGCAGTACGGACACTTTCGATTCTGGCCCTGTTTTCGCGGCTGAAACTTCTCCTCCAGCAGATGCCTGTGTTCCAGCCTCCGCAACGAGTTTCTCAATCACCGGTTCACGAACAAGGATCATGACCAGGAGAACGGGCAGAACTGAAAGAGCAAAGGCGACAATGAAAACCAGAGCATAGTTGGACGCGGTGATCGCCAGGATGACCCCCGCCAGTGCCTTGCTTACGGAATTGGCAACCTGGCGAGCCGTCTGATACCAGGCAAAGGCTGAGGCCATGGATTGCTTGCCGCCATGCTCAGCAATCAGGCCATTCGCGGTTGGATCCCGTAATGACATGGATACGCCATACAGGCCGCGAATGGCGTACAACGCGAACGGCCCCGCGGCAAAGGCGAGGAGCAACGAGACGACGCTGCGCATCGCGATGGAGGCGACGAACGTGCGCTTGAGGCCAAAGCTGTCTCCAACCCATCCCAGCAACGGCTTCAGGCATAGCGCCACAGCGCTGTTCAGAGAAATAAGGATTCCGATCTGCGTAAAGCTGAAACCCAGATGCCGGGCATAAAGCGGCAACGCAAAGCCAATGATGCCGAAGCTGAGCCGCGAGAGCAGGCCCTCGGTAATGATTGCCAGCAGAGAAAGATTGAAGCGCGTCTTCATGCAGAGTAGCGCGCTTTCATGCTCGAGTGCAGATTGCCGGCAACTTCGAGCATCTGCCTGTGCAACCGAATGCCGGCAGCCACCAGCCCGCGAGATGCAATTGGGGTGCGGCAGGCAAAGAAGGGCAGCTCTCCGTCAAGCGAGGTGACGCTTCCTCCTGCTGAGAGCACCAGGGCCGTACCGGCGCAGGTGCCCCACGGCTTGCGCTGCTTCATCGACAGCGCGGCGTCTTCTCTTCCCGCAGCCACGCGGGCCAGCTTGTACGCCATGCTCGCCATGGGCTGCACCCTGAGGTTGCGAGCTGCCACTTGAAGTCCCCGCTTCCATTCCTTGCTGGAGACCAGAATGCGGGCGCTCTCCGGAGCCTGGGCAAAGCTGGTGCGGACCGGAATGCCATTCCAGCAGGCTCCATATCCCCGGTAGCCGCTGAACATCTCGTTTCGCGCAGGGTTATACACAACCCCCAGGACCGCCTGCCCGCGCACCGCCAGTCCAATGGAGACCGAATACTCATCGCCACGCTGAACGTAATTGCTGGTGCTGTCCAGCGGATCTATCATCCAGACCCGCGCAGCCGAGGAGAGCATGGCGGCAGCCTGATTCTCTTCCGAATAGATGCCGTCTTCAGGAAATGCCGTGCTCAGTCCGTGGCAGATGATTTCATTGGACGCCAGGTCGGCCGGCGTAACAATTTCGCCATTGGCCTTGTACCGGATCTCAAGGTCGGAGCCCTGACGGGACTGAAGCAACGTGCCGGCCCGGCGCGCCAGATCTTCAGCGATCTTGAGCTCGCGAGACAGTTCACATTCGTTGGCGGGCAATGCCGGGGACCTGGAATTCTCTGCTTCGCCAATCATAGCGTCACCTCGACTGCATCTGCTTCCCGTTGCATTGGTCTGCGGAACGCCTGGCCCGTGATGCATTCAGCTACGGCGTCCGCTGCGCCGGGGACGCCCTTGTATCCGGGAAAGTAGTTCACGTCCACAACTTTGGGGCCGTCCACTCCTTCAATGACGTCGATGCCGTACAATGTGAGCCCGAAAGCCCGTCCGCAGCGCAGGGCGATTTCCCTGATCTCCGCAGTGATGGGAACAGGCTCGCCATCGACTGCAAAACTGCTGCTGGTAAATCGCTTGCGAATTCCAAACACTGCGCTGCCGGCCACATAGATGCGCAAGTCTTCCCCGTCATTCTCCACGTATTCCTGGATCAACAACGGCCCCGGAGGCATTGCAAACCCGGCGAGATCCCGCTCCTGGCGAACTACCCGGATCCCTTCGCCGCGCCAGCCCATATGAGGTTTCAGGATAAGAGGAGATGCACGCAGCAGTTCCTTCAAGCAGTTGAGATCGGCCGTCACCCATGAGCGGGGGACCGGAACGCCGGCTTCACGCAGCACCTGATAACAAACAATCTTGTTGCGTGCGGCAGCGCAGCCCCCGTACGGATTGATCAGATGAGCGCCTGTGGCGTCGAGCGCGCCGGCCAGACTCAACGAGAGCTCTGTGTAGGACTTGAGAAGATAAAGATCGGCGCGGCGCGGTGGCGCATGCAGCGAGGTCAGAGTTTCTTCCGGTATGGAGCATTCCACCTGATGCCCTCGCTCGCGCAGGATCTCACTGACATCGAGAACAATGCGGCTGGGAACATCCGGGGTGCGGCGGGCCAGAAGAAAATGAAATCTCATGCTTTACCTCATCATCGCGGTTAAATACGGGCCCACATGCGCCGTTTCAGGCTGAGCAACAGATTGCCGGGCAGAAGGCTCGGAGCGAGCTGCGCCCATGAGTGGGCCACGATCCGGCCGAAGCCATCCGCGGCGTCCAATCCACAAATCTGGTTCAGCGTCTCAGCGGCTTGCGAATGCTCGAAGCACGTCCGGCAGGAATCATGATTTCCGGAGTTGCTGAAACACAATGCCGCAGCCGCTACCAGCGCGAGCTGCTCCGGAACCACGCCGGCCTGGTGCGCCAGCACCCCCGCGCCAATAAGCCGCTCCTCAGCTCCAAGTTTTCTTTGCGGATCACGGGCGACGCGGACAATCTGATCATTCAGGGCAGCATTCTCAAAACGGGCGACAATCGCCTCCAGTTCTGCCCATGTACCTTCAAACTCGCTGCCAAACTTGGCCGCCAGCCCTCGCTGCCCCTCGGCCATGGCATTGAATACGGCCTTGCGAATCTCGGGATCATGGATGGCGGTATGGATATAGTGATAACCCTTCAACCAGCCGAGATAAGCGGCTGTGGCGTGCCCGCTGCTGAAGGTGTAGAGCTTGCGCAGCACCCAGGGCTGGTAATTATCCACCAGCTTCATGCCTTGTATTGCCGGCACGGGCGCGCGCAACGCGGTGCGGTCCACGATGAAATCTTCCACCGCTTCACCAACGAAGGTGAGCGGAGCATCGGCTGCCGGGTTGCCGACGCGTCGCGTGACGATCCGGCTGATGATGGCTCCGCTGAACCCATGGCGTTCAATTTCTTCCGGCGCCTGCATTTCTGCCGAGACCAGGCGGCGCAGGCAGTCGCCTGCGGCCGGCATGTTTTCGAAAGCGATGATGTTGCAAGGCCTCTCGCGGCCTGAAAGAGCCTGCGCAATCAAAGGCGCTATCGCGGGCAGGTTTTGCGAGCAGACGGCCGTAGCGATTACGTCAGCGCCCCTCAGGGCTTCCACTGCCGCAGCCTGGTTCGAAGCGGCAATCGCGCTGACCCCATCAACTGTTACGTGACGGGACGCGGTGGCCGTGGTCAGCAGTACCGAATAGCGGCGATTTCGTTCCAGGTTCTCGACCACCTGGGGATCACGGTTGATGAAAGTAACCTCATAGCCGGAGGCCCGTAGAAGCTGCCCCGCGAGCCCGCAGCCGATGCGGCCTGCCCCGATGACAACGGCGTTCATGAAGCCACCCCGTTTCTCTGCTCCCTGATCGAAGCAGGTACGAGTGGTTCTCCGCTGACGGCGCGCTGGCCCGCGGAGTAAATGTAATCGGCAAGGCGCAACTCGGCATCCGGCACGCCTTTGAAACCGGGGAAGCTTTGAATATCCACCACGTACGGCTTGCCGTTGCTCATGACCACGTCAAAGCCGAACAGCTCCACTCCAAACGCCTGGCCGCAACGCAGCGCGATCTCACGCAGTTCGGAGCTGATGGTGAAAGGCTCGCCGACCTTCTCTTCATATGTTCTGGCGGGAAAGATCCGTTTGACGCCGAACATCTGCTCGCCAATCACGTAGATCTTATGATCTTCGCCTTCAGGCTTGTGGTAGCGTTGCGCAAAAACCGGCCCTTCGTCGGAAGAAACATCATCCAGTTCGTCAGCGTCCCAGATGATGTGAACGCCGCGCCCCTGCGAGCCGCGATAGGGCTTCAACACAAGCGGCCCTGCATCCAGCAGGTCGGCGAGCTGGCGCGAATGCGATGTGATGTAGGTCTCCGGTACGGGAACACCGGCTGCTTCCAGTACCCGCATCGAGGCGATCTTGTCTCGCATGGTGGCCGCAACAGGATAGGGATTGAGGATGCGGGCGCCCACGGCGTGCAGCGCACCGGCAAGGCTCAGAGCCAGTTCGGTGCCTGATTTCAGGATGTAGAGGTCATGGCTGACGCGAACCTCGGACAGCGGGGTCACGCGCTCTTCGGGGTAAATGATATCCACATCACAACCCCAGTTCTGGAGCATCTGCACGACCGCCGGCATGATGGGGCTGATGCGGGTGGGCGGATGACGCAGCATCAGCATTCCGATTCTCATGATACCTGTCTCTCCTGTCTCCCGAACGAAAGCACATGGTTGGAAAGCTTTTCATCTGCGCCCGGAACGGCAGAGTAGTTGGGGAACTCGTTCACTTCGATTACGAGTGGGCCGTCATCCGTCTCGATGCAGTCAACACCGAATAAATCCAAACCAAACACCCTGCCGCAGCTCAGCGCCAGATTTCGCCAGACGGGCTGCAAGGGAACAAGTTGAGGCTCCTGGCGGGCAGAGCCGGCAAAAGATCCGGCCGCCAGGGGTGAGGCCTTGCGCACGGCCCAGACTTCACGGCCGATGCAGTAGAGCTTGAGGTCATGTGTAAGGCCGGGGACAAAACTCTGCACGATGGCGAATGGCTCGTCGCAGTCAAGAGCCGGCAGCTGCTCGCGCGTCTCCAGAACGCGCAGGCCTCTGCAGTTGTCACCGAAGACCGGCTTTACAATCACGGGAAAATCGATGGCTGTCAGTTGTTTTGCGATCTGTGACAGTGGGCCGATAAAGGTGCGCGGCATGGGAATGCCGGCCGACGCGAGCGCGACCGTCATTTCCGCCTTGTTGTGGACGGCAGCAATCGCCGCCCGGGAGTTAATCACGGGAACGGACTGCCGTTCCAGCCACTTGAGAAGACACAACACGCTCCAACTGCGCCCGCGCGCCACGGCAACGTCCACTTCTTTCATCCAGGCGGTTTCGCCTGCCTCAAATGCATGTTCTTCGGGGTCAATCAGCAGTACGGAATGCCCCGCTGCCGCGAGCGCTTCCATCATTCCCTGCGGCTGAGCGTGCGAGAGATAACGGTGTTCAGCGACGACGGCCACGCGAATGCAGTTCTTTTGAGTCTGCTGTTCGAGATCGATCTGTCCGGTAGTGCTCCGCATACGAGTCCCCGATGACTGCTGGGACACGCCGCCGCGTTCCGGCGGAACAAAGATTGTTAAAAAAATGTGAATGTCATCAAGGCTTCATAAAATTACGATGAATTTTGTTCTGCATTTTCTGTGGCAGTGTCCCAACCCATAACTACGCAGGCTTGCCCCGGCCTGGTACATGACTGCACGTACAGGGGGCCGCTCGAACGCGGACTGGATTGCCGGGTCCATTCGCGCAAAGCAGGAAAGGAATTTGCCATGCAGGTCAATCTCTTCAGCCGGGCCCTCACTGCCGTATTGTTTGTGTTCTCCTCAATCTGCTTCGCCGGCGGGCAGTCTGCCCCCGGGTTGCGTGGCGTTGTGGAAGACGATTCAGGAGCCATCATCCCTGGCGCGCAGGTCGTGCTCAAAGACAGCAAGGGAGCGGAAGCGGGCCGCACTGTCAGCAATGATGTGGGCGAATTTGCCTTCTCCCACCTTGGTGCCGGGCCATACTCCATTCTCATACGGGCCCAGGGCTTTAAGGCAAGCGAGATCAAAACTGTGAGCGGCGCCGTCCCTGCTCAGTTCCTGCACATAAGAATGAAAGTTGCCGCCGTTACCCAGGAGATCACGGTGAAAGCCGGCAATCCCGTCTCCATGGATGGCAATCTGAACTCCTTTGAAGTGAATCATGACCTTCTCAAGAGCCTGCCCGTGCAGGATGACGATCCATTGGCGGCGGCATCAGCTTTTCTTGATCCCGCGGCCAATGGCGTGGAAGGAACCAAAGTGGTGGTTGACGGAATGGAAAGTACGGGGCTTGAAGTGCCGTCGTCCAGCGTAAAAAGCGTCGCTGTGAACAAAAATCCCTATTCCGGCGAATTCGGCCGTCCCGGGAAGGGGCGCGTCGAGGTCGCAACGCGGCCGGGCTCGATGACCCGCGTCCACCATCATGTGGTGGTAACGTTTCGGAATTCTGCCCTGGATGCAACCAACGCGTTTGCTTCCACGCGGCCGGACATGTCGCGTTCCTTCCTGGAGAGCGACATCAATGGTCCGTTGTATCGCCATAAAGGAACGTTTTATTTCGGAGGCGACTACCTGGACGACAATCAGAATGCCGTAATCCATGCTTTGACTCCGGCTGGAACCGTCAGCCAGAACGCGCCGACGCCGGACCATAATGGACGGTTCCTGGGCAGGATCGATTATCAGTTGAACCAGTTTCATACCCTGAGTGCGCGCTACGCGTTCAATAGCGATTCAGCGGAGAATCGCGGGATCGGCGGGTTCGACCTGCCCACGCGCGCCTACAACGAGGACGCGCTCAGGCAGGAAGTGCGACTGGGAGAGACCGCCCTGTTGGGCATGAACTTCTCCAACGAAGCGCGGTTCGACTATAAGAAGCGCGACGACAGGCTCACACCGCTTTCCGCCCAGCCGGCCAATATTGTTCTGGGAGCATTCAGCTCCGGTGGCGCGCAACTGAACAAAAGCCATGATCAGCAGATCTTCACTCTGGCCAACATCTCAACCTGGGTGCGTGGCATGCATACGCTGCGTTTCGGCTTTACCGCCAAGCGGCATAATGAGGATCTAACGGATGCCTCCAACTTCGGCGGGACCTTTACCTTCTCTGACCTTGCCGCGTTCAATGCCAGCCAGCCTTCGCAGTTCGCGATCAACGAGGGCAATCCTGAGGCGATCTTTTCGCAGGGGGAATATTCGTATTTCTTCCAGGATGAAATGCACCTGCGTCCGAACCTGACCGTGATGCTGGGATTGCGCCACGAACTGCAGCAGCATCTGCATGAGACCAATAATTTTGCGCCCCGCGCCGGTATCTCTTATTCACCCGGCCAGAGCGGGTTTGTGCTTCGCGCGGGCGCCGGAATCTTCTACGACCGCCGGCCCTGGAGCATGGGAGAACAGGCATTGCTCTATGACGGCCACCACCTTCGCAGCGTGGTCGCACAAAATCCGAGCTTGCCGGTTTCAGCCGCTGAACTGGCCGGCGCGGCCCCGAGAACATACACCATCTCGCCCACACTGGTTGCGCCCTATCAGATCCAGGCCAGCCTTGGCGTGGATAAGCAGATCGACAGCCGAAGCTCTGTATCGGTGGAGTACTCCATGCTCCGCGGCCTCAAGCTTTTTCGGCTGCGCGACATCAATGCTCCTCTGCCCGCAACGGGCCTTCGGCCGAATCCGGCATTCTTCAGCGTGGACCAGTTTGAGTCGACCGGGAGTTCGCTTTCGAATTCGGTGGCGGTCACTTACCGGACTGCCATCGGGACCCGGCTTGAGCTGCTCTCGCAATACACTTACTCGCGCTCTTATGACAACACGTCAGGCATGTTCTTCCTGCCCGCCAATAATTTCAATCTCGCGCCGGAATGGGGGCGGTCGGATTTTGACCGGCGGCACCGGTTCAACCTCGCGGGCATCGTGCAGCTTCCGCACGAGTTCAAGCTCGGCACCATTACGAATATCAGCTCGGGAATTCCTTTCAACATCACCACCGGGGTTGATAACAACCAGGACGGCATCTTCAACGATCGTCCCGCCGGCGTCGGCCGCAACACCGGCGACGGGCCCATGTACAGCAACATCGATATTCGGCTCTCCAAACGCTTCATCATTGGCCCGCTGCGCGAGCACGGAACGAAATACCTGGAGGCAAGGATCGATGCTTTTAACGCGCTGAACCAGGTAAATGCACCCAACTATGTGGGCGTGCTTACGTCATCGTTCTTCGGCCGTGCCAACTCCGCTCAGCCGGCGCGCCATTTGCAGCTTTCGATCAAAACGAGTTTCTGACACATGAGCGCGGATGCCCCAAGGGACAGGAACCGGGCCGGACGCTCGAAAGAGTCCGGCCCTTGATTCCCTTCAGCAGCTCACGCCGTCGGATCGCTCTGAGATACGGGTGACCTCAGGGCGAGAATGCGGTTCGCGCGATCTGGTCGTTCGACTCGCGAAAAACCATCGCTTCGCTCATGATTGGCAAGCCAACGCGCCGCGATCACGCGCGGCGCGGCTTGGTTTACAGGCTCCGCAGGAAGTTGGCCAGATCGTTGACCTGGTCGCCTGACAGAGGCAGGTTGAAGCGGTCCTTGTAGAACTTCACAACGTCTTCCAGAGTTTTGGCAGAGCCGTTGTGGAAGTAAGGCGCGCGGCCGGCGAGTCCGCGAAGCACCGGGACCTTGAACTTGCCGATGTCCGACCACTGGCCGCTGACCATGGCAACGCCGGGATCGCTGCTTTGCGTCACCTGGCCTGTGGCCTTGTTGATGAGCGTGAACAGCGGATCATCAGAAGTGCTGAAGCGCTGATCAGCCACGCCGATGTTCAGCGGAACGGCGAGCGAGTGATCGCCCACGTTGGGAGTATTGTGGCAGGTGCTGCAGGTACCCATGATCACAGCCTGGCTGGGATCGTTGGGCCCGTTCAGACCGGCCACTCCGAAGATGGGGATTGGGAAACTGTTGAAGAGCAGTTCGCCGCGCTTGATGGACTCGCGGGCCTGCTCGGTGTTGGAATTCGAGGATTTGGCCCAGTTGTCATACAGGTTGAAAGCGTTGGAATCAAACGCCGCGCCGGTTGGGTTGCCACCAAAGGGGTCATTGATGCCGAGGAAAAAGGCCTGCTGCGCCAGAGCGATAGGGCCTCCATTGGCGCCGTCGGTGGTCAGTGAGCCCGCCTCGTTGTCAGACACCTGCGCGGTGTACAACGCGATTTCAAAGTCGCGGATGGACTGCGCGGTGGCCAGGTCAGGAGCAGCGGCAGCCTGTGCGTGGCCCAGAGTGGCGTCAATCGCCTGCTGCGTCAGGTCATCCGGAACGCTGCGGCCGGGCGCGTTTTCACGCTGGTCCCACATCACCGCGCTGAGAAAGCGGAGATT
>JBLMYN010000057.1:0-4440 GCA_050258305.1 Actinomycetota bacterium | reverse complement strand
AGGGTCACTTTACTGTGAAGTCAACAGCAACTGTTATCCAACCCGGGGCGAAAATGCTGCCCGCTTCTTCTCGCGCCGCCATTTCGCGATGGGGGCGTCATTTCGAAAAACGGCGCACCAGACGGCCAATGAGCATCACAGCGGCTGTCCACAGCAGGGCATTGAACAGGATATCCAGGGAGGTAATCAAAGCAGCGTGGCGGGAGTAATCGGCGTGGAGCGCGACAAAGAGGACCAAAGTGGGCAGCATACCGGGCCAGATGAGATGTCCCGCGAGATGAAAGCGCGGCTCGATCAACGTTGCGATTGTTGACACGATCGCGCATATGGAGAAAGTCAGAGCGAAGACGTACCGTGTTTTCATTTTGGTTGTTTGCGAGAGCAGGCAGGAAGGCAAATCCCGCCTGCTCCCGCTCGATTCAGTACATCACATCCGCATTTACGGGTTGTTGCCCTGATCGTGCGGAACAACGCAGGTTGCATTTTGAGAACCCATGTTGCCTGCGATGTCCTGGGCCGTTGCCGTAATCACGTATGTGCGTCCCGGACCTGTGCCCAGGCGCTGCGCGCGCAAAGTTACAGTCTGTGGCCCGATCCCCGTTCCCGAAACCACAATATCAGGCGCCTTGGGGTCCGCGGGCTCGCTGCTGGTTGCGCTCACGTTGAATGTCGCCACCCCGGAAAGCGCATCCGCAGCACTGATGGTAGCAACATCCACCAGTTTTCCGTTCGGCGGCCACAAGCTGCATCCGGCGGGCAGACCGCTGAAAGTGGGGGCGGTCTTGTCCAACTGAATGGTCAGCGTCTTGGCGGCTTCCTGGTTCCCGGCATTGTCCACGGCAAAGTATGTAACTGTGGTGGTACCCTCAGCGGCAATCTTCAGCACTGCGCTGCTGCCCTGGGTTGTGGTCTGGCCGGTTTGCGCTCCGGAACTGGAAACAGTAATCGATTTCACCCCGCTGCCTCCCGGATTATCCGTGGCGGCAAACTGCAGGGTCACGTCACTGTTATTCCATCCTGAGGCGTTAGCCAGCGGAGTGGCCGTGACCTGGGTCACCGGCGGGATTGTATCTGCGTTTTGCGCCGGCGGCTCAGCCACTTTGACGTTGATCGAAGTGCTGGCAAAGAAATTCGAAACGGAAATGAACGTCTTGCCCGGTGCAACCGCGGTCACAACGCCGCGGGCGTCCACCGTTGCCACTGAGTTGTCCCGAGAGAAGTAACTGGTTCCCAGGGCGTGCGTGATCTCCGCTGTCGTCCCATCAAACAGATTTCCTATCACACGCAGGGGCATGATCTCTCCCGGCGAGCGGAAGCGCAGGACCGTTGGCTCAGTCCGTATTTTGAAAGCTCCGGTGGGCGGTACGACAAACAAAGTAATGGGATTGGAAACCACATCTTCGCCGTCCGCAGCCAGGCCTGAAGCATTGACCTGATACTGATCAAACGGTGTACCGGCAGGAACCGTCAGCGTGAACTGCAGCGGGCCAACCGTGGTTTGCGAAAATCCCAGCGGGCTCACGATGGCGATCTCAGAGACCGTCGAATCGGCGGATACAGTGATCGTGATGGTTTGCCCGGGAACCGCAAAGGATTGCGTCCCCGGCGAGACAATCTGCAAAGAGGGGCTCTGCCCAAAACAGAAAGCCCCCAGCAAGACAAACATTGCAATCGTGCACAAGCTTCTATTCATATCAGTGTCTCCTTGGCGCTCTCTGCTACTGGAAATCGGGCCCGCTGGGCGATTCGTTCAGCAGGTCAATCACGCGGGCCGGAATGTTTGAGTTGGAATCCAGTTCCGTTGGCGGATTAAAGTTCAGTCGCACCATGCCTGCGGAGTGGATAACGCCATCCACGGGAGTGCCGCTGCCGCCATTGAGCTGGCTGGCAAGAGGAACCACTGAGTCGCTGGGCTGGCCGAACAATCCAGGCCAGCCTTGCGGCGTGAGCGCCAATGCCAGCGGGTTCCTGGCGAATGGATTGGTGCCGCAAATCGCGCGCAAGCGGCTTGCATTGCATCCTGAACAGTTCAGGCCGTTCAGGTTGTTCTGGTTCTCAGTGGCCGATACCCTCGCCATGGGGAACGGCAACTGGGCGTTCCGGAACGCAGAGAGCGCTCCGCTGAGGTTGCCGCCGAATCCATCGCCCTCCAGGTCTCCCACGGCGCCGTCCACGGTTACGCCGCCCGCTGTGACCGTGCTGAATGACACGTTTCCATTGACCGCCATCAGCCGGCGCGTGCAGGCATTCGCATCCTGCAGCAGGTCAGTTGCCAGCGGGCTGCCAAGATGAGGCGTGCCGATGGTAATCAGTCTGTCGATGTAGCCGAGGCCGTAGGTGTCATCGCTCAAGAAGTCCTGACGCAGCGGCAGCGTGCGGGTTACATCTCCGCCCATGCTGTGCCCCACAACATCGGCCTGAACTGCGGCGATATTGTTCACGTGCTTGAAGTCCGCGATGAACTGGCGGATTTGCGCATCGACCAGCCTGGCGTTAAAGGCAAATCCAAGAGCGTTGGCATGAATGTTGTTGAGAGGAACGTATGCGCTCAGGTAGGACGGGCTGGTCGCCGTGACTCCTGCCACCAGGACGTTGTAATCCGCGCGCCGTATGAAGAAGCGCGAGTCGTTCACCAGCGGCGTGAAGCTGTTCCAACTGTTCGGGTTGTCCCAGAGCCCATGCACCAGCACTACGGGCGGCCGGAAAATGTTTACGTCCACACTGGTTGAGAAGCCTTGTACATCATTCGACTGGACCTGCAGTGTGGCCTTCCGCGTGGCAAGATTCGCATCCTGCGCGCCGCGGGAGAAGTTCAGGGGCGCCCGATAGATCGCGAACGCCATTGGACCCTCTTGTGTGTCCACGGCGGTCACGTTGAGAGTCGCTGCGGCATTGTGAAAATCGCCGCCGAGCGCGAACACGCCACCATCGGTCGCCGGATCGCCCGCATTTCCGTTTTCATCCTGAACAGAAACGGTGAGTGATTCTCCCGCCTGGTTCGCCGGTATGCGCACCACAACCTGCGTAACGCCATCGCTGGAAACCCCGGTCACCTGGGTCCCGAGAGCGGCAAGGATGTCAGTATTGGTGGTGATCTGAGTTCCGCGCAGGAACTGAGAGTCCACAGGATCAATCAGCACCGGCCCCGAAGGCGCGAACTTGACGTTGTCGATAAAAAAGTCCCAGTCCGATGCATCGCCGCTGATGATCACCTGGCGAATGCCGCTGTCGGGCAATGTGACGGTTCCGGCTCCGGCTTGAAAATTGGCCGGCAGTGAGATTACCTGCATTCCGCCCTGATCGTCTTCCACCGTGTAGGTGACGTTGAATACCTGCCCATTCATCACAAACGCGCTGAAGTTCGAAATTTTCTGGCTGAAATCAATCGTGATCTCAGGCAGACAGCCGCTGCAGAAAAAGGACGTTCCATAACTACTGGTCGGGTCCGCCGGCAGGAAGGTTGCATTGGTAAGCAACTCGCCTCCGGAAAATGTGGCGGATAGAGCTTTGAGTGGAGCATCGGCGGTATCGAATACGCTCGGCCCCGAAAAATCCTCAAAATCAATCGTTTGTACCGGCGGCTGCTGTTGAGCATGGCTTGGCCGGACAGTAAGGACGGCCAGAACCGTCAGTAGTGCAGCTCTCATCAGCAGAGGGCTCATTCGTTCTGAAAATGGCATATCTCGCTCCCCTAGAGCACGCGCACAGCGCAAGCCAGCGCTGAGCGTCGGTTAGTGACGCAATTTGTGAACGTTTCGGGGGATGAACCTTAGTAACGGGGGACAGTAGATTCGGGGAAGGCGTGCATGATCTTAGCGAAAGTAGTCACCTGGCTGGCCGGCGGGCTCAATTTTTCCGGAATTTGGAACACGAGGCGGATTGCATGCAGTCCCTCAATACCTTCTGCTGCGCCTCCAACAATAACGATTTTCTAAGAATTTCCGCGCGCCGGAATTTGGGGGCGCGTTTGGGACGGAAGCCCCGCATTTACGGCCAGGGTGAGCGTGTCTGATAAAATTCAGCGCTTTAGCGCTGGTGGTCGTGGGTCAAGGTTGTCGCGGCTGCCTGGCGGATGAGAACGGGTAATCCTCCGGATACGGCGTCAGGCCTGCGCGCACGGGATTCTCAAAAATGTAATCCCTATGCTTTTCATAATCCGCCGCATCGCGGATGCGATGATTAGTAGGCTTCGGCTGCCAGACTCCGCTCAGCCCCCGTTTACGCCGAGCCGCGGTCGCATACCCGCCCTTGATGTATTGCACAGCTTTCGGGTTCCGACACGCGCGGTTTTTGCGCGATCGAGCGCCGTAGGCGCGGAATGAGTTAGCCCAGACCGGCAGGTCTGGGAACGGATGAGATAACATGGAGAGCCCCGGACCGGGGCCCCCGACACGCGCGGTTTTTCGCGTGGCGGGGTGGAGGAGGGGCGACACGTGTCCC
>JBLMYN010000056.1:0-6721 GCA_050258305.1 Actinomycetota bacterium | reverse complement strand
ATGTT
The DNA here is from genome assembly GCA_050258305.1 of Actinomycetota bacterium. Classification (GTDB taxonomy): domain Bacteria; phylum Acidobacteriota; class Terriglobia; order Terriglobales; family Acidobacteriaceae; genus Angelobacter. Next base: position 6,716 of record JBLMYN010000056.1, on the reverse strand, counting down.
GGACATTGTCGTAGCCACCACAGTGCTCTGGGCAAGCTCGCCGCGTTCCTGCAATTCGCGGGCAAGCAGCAGCATCACCGCATCGCCGTTCACGACATTGCCTTCATGGTCGGCAAAGAGAGCGCGGTCGGCATCACCGTCAAAGCAGATGCCCAGGCCGGCTTTCCGTGCTACAACTTCCCGCGCCACAATCTCCGGATGCAGCGCGCCGCAATTTTCGTTGATGTTGCGGCCGTCAGGAGCGCTGTGCGTGAATTCGGCGTTTAAGCCGCACCCCTTGAATACTTCAGGCGCAATGGCGCACGCCGCGCCGTTGGCGCAGTCAACCACAGCCCGCAGCTGTTCCGCCCCGGCGATTGGTTTGGCCAGCCAGTTGACATACGCGGCATGCAGGCCGAGGTTGGCGACCATGGGATGTTCGCCGACGTCCGCTGCTTCGCCGGAATTCAGCAACGCGAATATTTCCTTCTCGATTTCGAGCTCCGTGGCATCCGGCAATTTGTACCCGTCCGGGCCGAACAGCTTGATGCCGTTGTCGAGCCAGGGATTGTGCGAAGCCGAGATGACAATGCCCGCAGAGAAGCCGCCGGTGTAGGTCAGGAAAGCCACGCCCGGAGTGGTGATCGCGCCGGCGCTTTCCACTTCCACTCCCGATTGCCTGAGCCCTCCGGCTATGACCGCGGAGATCCAGAAACTCGATTCACGCGTGTCCTGACCGATAACAACCCGGCGCGGACCGGACGGAAGGTGATCGCCAATCGCACGCCCGATGGCGTAGACAGTTTTCCTGTCGAGAGGATATTCGCCCGCCACGCCACGGATTCCATCAGTCCCGAAAAGCTTTCTCAATCCTGCACCTTAGATATTTCTCTCTTTTTATCACACAAAGAGAAGCCTGATGACGTGACGATAGTAAGGCGCATCAGTCCGGCTTGGTTTCCTTCACTTCGGCGACGAAGGTTCCGCGCGAAACGCGCGCCGATATCCGATCGCCCGGTAAGAGCCGCGTCGCATCCTTCACCAGCTTTCCCCCGGAGTCAAAGACCAGCGCATAACCACGGTCGAGGATCTTCACCGGAGAAAGCGCATCGAGCTTCCCCGTGAGCTGATCCAGGCGGTTCCGGTGCTGCGACAGGCGAGCCTGCATGGCCCTTTGCAGCATGTCGCTTCCGGCGTCGAGCTTAGTGCGGGTAATCGCCATGGAGCGGCGAAAATCGAAGTGGCGCACGCGCGCCGAGGCAATCTCCAGCCGCCGGCGATATTCACGCAGGCTTTCACGAAAGCCGCTGGCCAGGCGAAACATAAGCTCGTCCAGCCGCTGGCCCCGGCGGCCCAGCAAATCCTGTATGCGCAAAAAGGCTCCGTGCTGGCTCAGTTCCGTGAGCCGGCTCCGTGCCACTAACACGCGGTAACGCATGGCGCGGTCCAACCGCCGGTGGAGATGCGCCAGATGATCGGCGAGCTTGTGTTTGGATTCAATTACCAACTCGGCTGCTGCCGAAGGCGTAGGCGCGCGCAGGTCGGCGACGAAGTCGCAGATGGTGAAATCCGTCTCATGCCCCACAGCAGAGATCACGGGCAACGCCGATGCCGCGATGGCCCGGGCAAGCTTCTCATCGTTGAATGCCGCCAGATCTTCCAGAGAACCGCCGCCGCGCGCGATGATCAGCACATCCACGTTCTTCGCCCGGTTGAAGTATTTCACTCCCGCTGCCACCTCGCCGGGAGCGGCTTCTCCCTGAACCTGCGCGGGATAGATCAGGATGCCCACGTTCTCGTGCCGCCGCGCCAGGATGTTCAGCATGTCCTGCAGGGCTGCGCCCCGGGGCGAAGTGATGATGCCGATCCGGCGTGGCAATTGCGGGATGGGCTTCTTTCGCGATGCGTCGAACAATCCCTCGCCGGCAAGTTGCTTCTTAAGCTGCTCAAAGGCAAGCTGCAGCGCGCCGGCGCCGAGAGGCTCCAGAAATTCGGCGGAGAGCTGCAGTTCCCCGCGGGCATCGTAGATGGTGACCCGACCGCGGGCGATGATCTGCATGCCGTTGTCCGGGCGAAAGCGCAGCAGCCGCGCCTGGCTGCGGAACATCACCACGCGAAGCTGCGCGTCACCATCTTTCAGCGTGAAATACAAGTGGCCGGATTCGGCAGGGCGGAAATTCGAAACTTCGCCTTCCACCCACACGTCCGTATAGCCACGCTCCACCGTGGTGCGGACGGAGCTGACCAGGTCAGCCACGCGCCAGATGCGCCGGGTAGGCGCCTGCTCAAAGGTGAATCCGAGTTGTGGATCAGAAGACAATAGCGAAAGTTTAACAGTTGATTGCTAGCGCGCGCCGCGATTGAAAAGCCACACAATCAGAGAAAGAACAATACTGAGGATGATGGATGTGGCGAGAGGAAAGTAGAAAACCGACTTCTTGCCGCGGACGACAAAGTCTCCGGGCAGGCGTCCCAGCGGCAGGTGAAAGCGCCCCGCCACCAGCAGCGCCGCCCCGATAAGAATGATGATGCCGCCCAGAAAGAGCAGCAGCTTTCCCAGATCAGCCATTTACAACTATTTTAGCTGCCGGGAAGAACAGCCGCGAACTCCCGCGAGTGGTGACATTCGCGTTCATTCGCGGCCAAAAGAGTTGAACTTACTTCCAGTACTGATCGCGCAGCCGCGTCTGGCGGCTGACGAGCGGGATTTCCTCTCCGTCAATAAATACGTGCTTCACGTCTGTCTTGACGTCGAGCGGATCGCCGTTGGCCACCACCACGTTGCCCATCTTTCCCACGTCGAGCGAACCCAGGTCCTTATCCACGCCCCACATCTGCGCCGGGTTCAGGGTGATCGCCTTCAGGGCCTCATCGTGCGGCAGTCCGAAGGCCGTGGCATAACCTGCGGCGTAGGGCAGGTTGCGCGCGTTGTGTGCATCGTACGAGGCAAACGCGATCTTGATGCCGCGCTTCGCCATCTCCGCCGGCAATTTGAAAACCGCGTCATAGCGCTCGTTATCTTTTGGCGCATCGTAAATGGGCCCGACAATCACGGGAAAACCCGTGGCCGCAATCTCGTCCAGGATCGCCGAGGCATGCGTGAGGTGGTTGAGAATTACCTTGAGGTGAAATTCCTTCGCCAGCCTCAGGGCAGTTTCTACGTCATAAGCTTCTTCGGCTGCGAGCACCACCGGTTTTTCTCCCCGCAGATAAGGAAGCAGGGCCTCCAGTTTCAGGTCGCGCTTGGGCGGAAGCCCGGCCTTGTCTGGTTCGGAAGCTTTCTTCTTCTGATATGCGGCCATCTTGTCCGCGTATTCCTGCGCATCGATAAACGCCTGCCGCAGTTGCGCCGCCATGGCCATGCGCGTAAAGGGATACTTGGCCTGTTCAAAGCTCTGGTTTCGCCGTTGGTCACCGGTGAAGTTCAGAGGCATGGCGATATCGCGAACCAGAAGCATCTCATCAGCCGACCTGCCCGCGAGCTGGATGAAAGAGTCCTGCCCCGGCAGCGTGTCCTGGCTTGCGGGAGCGACGATGGCGTTGGTGATGCCGTTGATGCGCGTTACCGGGATGACAGCGCTTTCGGCATGAAAGGCGTCATAGACGTGCATGTGCGGCATGATTTCGTCACTCAGCTCCACCATGTCATCGGTCATTCGCACCGCGGGAATTTCCGTCAGACCGATATGCGTTTCCGAATCAATAAGCCCGGGATAGACGGTCATCCCTTTTACCTCGATCACCTTTGCGCCTTTCGGGATCGCGGTATGCGGCCCGCCCACTGCCGTAATGCGGCCTTTTTCCATGACGAGAACGCCGTCTTCTATTACGCCATGGGAAATCGTCAGCAGCTTGCCGCCGCGCAGAACAATCGCATCGCTCGCGGGAGCCGCGGGCTTGCTGTGCACGCGTGGTTTGGCCAGCGCGCAGCTCACCATCATGAGGACAAGAATGAGTCTCTTCATCATGACTATTCCACCTCCTTGACATGGGTCAGGCCCAGGCCGGGCAGCGAGCGATCAAAGAACAGATCGCCGTCGATGAATACCTTGTCCACCAGCGCGAACGAAGAAAGAGGATAGCTGTTCCAGATGGTGATGTCGGCATCCTTGCCCACGTCCAGCGAGCCAACGCGCTTGTCGACGCCGATGATCCATGCCGGATTCAGCGTGATCATCTTCAGGGCGTCATCTTCGCTGACCCCGTAATGAATGATTTTTCCGGCTTCCTGATTCAGGCGCCGGGTGACGTCTCCGGAGTCGCTCTTGAGGGCCACGCGCACTCCATTATGGAGGGCGATGGCAGCGTTCCACGGAATACCGTCCCACATTTCCACCTTGAAGCCCCACCAGTCGGGCCAGGTGGCAATGGCAACTCCGTTGGCGGCGATCTTATCCGCCACCTTGTAAGCCTCCAGGGCGTGATGGAACGCGCGAATCTTGTAGCCGAACTCTTTGGCAAGGGCCATCTCGGTTAGAAATTCATCGGCGCGATAGCAGTGGATCTGCACCAGCAGCTTGCCGCGAAGAACATCGGCCAGGGCGTCGAGCTTCAAATCCCGCTTCGGCGGGACGGCGTCCTTATCGCCCTTTTTGACTTTGGCGTCATAGGCGTCCCATGCCCTCATGTAGTCGCGGGCTTCCACAAAGGAAGCGCGCATCACTTCAAAGTTGCCCATGCGGGTGGAAGGAAGCTGATGCCGTGAGCCGTAAACGCGCTTGGGGTTTTCACCGCTCGCGAATTTAATGGACTGCGGCGCGCCGGGAAAGATCATCTGATCGCGGTCGAGGCCGTATTTATGCTTGATCACGACCGCCTGCCCGCCAATCATGTTGGCCGAACCGTGCAACAGAAGCGAAGTAGTCACGCCCCCGGCCAGAGCACGGTAGATTGCCTTGTCGGTATAGTCAAAGGCGTCTCTCATCATCATTTGCGGGGTGATGGGACTGGTGGCTTCATTCACGTCATCGTCAAGCGCAATGTGCGAGTGGCAGTCGACGATTCCGGGCATGATCCATTTGCCCGTAGCATCCACTATGGTGGCATTCGCGGGTGCGTTTACGGTTTTGCCGATGGCGGCAATTTTTCCGTTATGGATGTAGATGCTGCCGTTTTCAATGCGTCCGTGCGTCACGGTCAGCAGCGTCCCGCCTTTGATGACCACATCGTTGTGGACCGCCGCAGGGCCGGACTGCTGCATCTGCGCAGGTGATGAGCTTTCAGTTGCGGATGACGACTTCTGGGTTTCGGCTTGCGCCTGCTGGGCGATGATCAAGCTGCTCAGCAGCAGAAACACGAGAGCCAGCATCACCCGATGGAAATAAGGGCGACGTAACATGTGAGGGAGCTCCTTGGGATGAGATAGGAACCCGCGATTTTATGGGCGAGGTGGAAGAGAGTCAATCAAACTCTCTACTGAAAAATCCACGATCCGGCGCAAGGCAATCAGAATTAGACCGCGGCGGCTTGGAAATGTCATCAGGGAAATGCTGTCCACTCACGTATTATCTTTTGCCATGAGAGCTGTGGTGCAAAGGGTCGCCCGTTGCCGCGTGCTGGTGGAGGGCGAAGTGGTCGGCGAGATCGGCCCGGGACTTCTTGTCCTGCTGGGAGTCGGCAAAGAGGATAACAAGGCGGCCGCCGATTACCTGGCCGAGAAGGTCCTGGGGTTGCGGATCTTCGAAGATGAGCAGGAAAAGATGAACCTATCTGTTCAGGACAAGTCCGGCGAAGTGCTGGTAGTTTCTCAATTCACTCTGTTTGGCGATGTGCGCCGGGGCAAGCGGCCGTCATTTGACGCTGCAGCGCGCCCGGAAGAAGCAAAAAGGCTGTATGAATATTTTGTCGCCAGGATTCTGGCAGCAGGAATCCGCTGCCAGACTGGCCGGTTCCAGGCCATGATGGACGTGGAACTGGTCAATCAGGGGCCGGTGACGATCCTGCTGGATTCAGACAAGCTTTTTTAGGTGGAGCAAGCTCAAACAGCAGGCGGCCTTAACAACGTTCTGATCCTGGTTTGCGCCGGAGATCAATCTGAATTTACCATTCATCCGCTATGAAGCCGAGTTTTTTATCCACTCTGTTGCTGCTCTTTATGACTTCGATTGCGTTCTCCCAGTCACAGCCAGCCCAGCGCGACCAGACCACCCGCCTGCTGCAGACGCTGTCTGATGCTCCCGGGCCGTCCGGGTTTGAAGAGCCGGTGCGCAGGATCATGGTCGAACACATGAAGCCGCTCTCGCAAAAACTGAGCTATGACGGGCTGGGCTCGGTGATTGCAGTGCAAGGCTCGAGCGGCCCGCGCATCATGATGGACGCGCACATGGACGAACTTGGGGGCGTCGTCCGCCGCGTCACCTCCGATGGCTATCTCACCATGCAGATGCTCGGGGGATGGCTGGATCAGGCGCTCGTCGACCAGCGCTGGACTATCATCGGCTCAAAGGGCCCGGTGCTGGCCATCACTGGAATTCGGGATATTCACATCCTGCCGCGGGATGAGCGCACCAAAGTGTTTCCGCGCGATTCGATTTTTCTTGATGTGGGCGCGAAGAGCGCCGCTGAAGTGGCCGCCATGGGCCTGGAACCGGGCGACCCGGTGGCGCCCTATGCTCCGTTTGAGGTCATGAACGGAACGCAGGATTATCTTGGCAAGGCCTGGGATGATCGCGTGGGCTGTGCCGTGCTCATCGCCGCCATGCAGAAGCTGGCGCATACAGCGCATCCCAACCAGATCT
>JBLMYN010000055.1:0-17222 GCA_050258305.1 Actinomycetota bacterium | reverse complement strand
CGGCCCACGCCGTCACCGTACAGCCCGTAAGCAAGGACGCGGAATTTCCGGGTGAGTGAGGCATTGAAGCCGCCCAGGAAGCCGCCGCCGATGACGGAATTCTTGGTGAATGGTCCCGTAGCTGGAGCGCCTGGCTGTGGAATGGCAAATTGTGCGGAGGTCAGCAAGCCGCCCAATTCCACGTGAACATTCTTGCCGGATGGATTCGTGTCATACGCAAGCTTGGTAATGACATCCGGGAACAGATTGGGGACGCCTGCGGTGGCAGCTCCATCGACCTGATTTGCGATGCTGCCAAACGCCCTGGGCAGGGTCACAGACCCCGTGGATTGTTGCGGGTTATCGATGGACAAGCCCCAGGCAAAGTGGTCACTGGGTTTGGCCACCAGCCTGAATTGGGCGATGCGCCCGAACGGCACGCCCACGGCGATGTTGCCATCTGTGCTCAGGGTCGTATCGAGCGTGGAGGGCGTGATCGAGACGCCCACCTTGTTCGGGGTCTCCATACCATAACCCTGGCCGGCGGTGAATTCCCAGATTCCGCGGGTCAGCCGCAGATAGTACATGCGGAGGCGAAGTGTATGCGGGTTGGTGGTGAGGAAAACGTTGGCAGCATCGTTGCCGTTGAAATCGGCCTCAATGTATCCGTTGATGTCGTTCGCGCCAAACTTGCCCGTGATGTTCATGTTCATGCGCGAATACTGCGCGCTCGACCGGAACTCGCTCACATGTCCTTTTGCGTTATCGCCGAAGGGAATAGCATTAAACCCGGTGGATACCGCACTGCCGACGTTGGTGCTGCGGAAGATGTTGGTGAAGTCGACAAAGCCGCCGGGCTTGAACTCCGTTCCGCCGATGCGGAAGGACAGAGGCGAAGATTTCGGCTTTTCCGTATCGCTTTGCACCATCGCAACGCCTGTGTTGCTGGCGCCAGTGGTGGTCAAGGTTGCGTTTTCCACGCGCGGTGCTGCCGAAAGCTTTTCGTCGAGTTTCTTTTCCAGCATTTCCAACTGCTTTTGCTGCTCGGCAATCTGCTTTTGCTGGGCCGCAATCGCGTCCTTCAAAGTCCTCAGATCGTCATTAACATTGGAATTGTTTGTCTGGTTTGCCTGGCCCAGCGCCATTCCCGACGCCAGAACAAGCAAGCAGAATGTGCGGATGCTTTTCATTGAACTCTCCTCGCTCAACTCATTGCTAAATTCGAGATGGGCCTCGGTACCCGCGTCCGGATTTGCTCGGGCCCGGCTGCATTAAACACACTTTTTCCAACTTGTTAAGTGAAATGCGGCGGATATTTATATCACGCAGAGGCTGCTGGAGTGTCACAAAAGTCTGCAATGCGCAGCTTAAAAAATGTGAATGGCGAAGGCAGTCCTTTTGCCGTACGGCGCAAAAACTTTGATATCCAAATAGTTCGCGCACTATGGAGCAAGTATGGCAATAACTCCGTATTTTTGTATCCGCGCCTTCGCCCGGTTACGGGTTTTGGAATCCTTCTCAAAGGCCATTATGGGAAGTTGAACTCATGGATATGCAAAGAGAGGGAATAGGTCGATCTACTATACAGGACCAAAAAACGCGCAGAGGCTGACATCCAGATCCTGCCGCGAGAAAAAAGCGTAGGAATTCGGCCCGCGTAGCATGAAACCGTTGCATCACGGCAGAAACCAAACGAAATGTCCGCGGAGGATGACTATTTGCGTATTTCCAGGAACGTCTGCAGGGGCGGAGACGGCGGCTGTGTGACACAGGGAGGGAAACAGCCGCAACAAGAAGGTCATCTCTGGCGGAGGTACGGCGGTCAAGGCTCGCGCCAGAACAGCAAGGCCGTTTTACTCAACGTGCGCTCTGAACGCGCCGGTTTCCACATGGCCGGCACGCTTTACCTGCACGTAGATGCGGTAGTTACCCGCCCGAGGGAAGCCGTAAGGGAAAGACACTTCAGCTCCGGGCCGGTTCTTGCCCATGGCGCTCATGGGATTCGCTGCGCCTTCGGCAAGCATCTCCGCTTCCATGGGTACTGAACCGGTAGGATGCACGTGCGCAAATATTTTGGCATCGGTGCTGATGATGGCTGCGTGCGCCGCCATCCCCATGTAGTTCTCCATGTCCGTCGCCGGATACCCGTTCCTGTCCTCGATGCGGAACCGGAACCACTGCGGCACGTTGGCTTTGAGGGGAGCGGCATCACGTTCCCAAACCATTTTATAGCCGTCGGACAGAGGGCTGACGCTTTCTGACCCTGCAAGATCAGGCACTCCGGAATCATCGCCGCTCAGCGGCTTGCCGGAGATTGCCGGGAGAATAATCTGGCCGACCTGCGTTTCCGGGAATCCGGTGCCGTGCAGAATGTCCGCATACATCTCATAACGGCCTGCAGGGATCGATGGCAGATCGAGCGTGAACCGTCCTTCGCCGACCTGCTCAGGATGCAGGTGCCAGAAGCTTTTCATGTCCGGCATGCTCACCAGAAAGAAGTGCATAAGGTGGCCATGATCAGCAACTAGGTCAGTGAGCACCAGCTTGTCCGGAGAGCGCACGCCATAACGGTCAACTTCAGCCACATTGGGGTTCTGCAGCGTGAGAAGCAGCCGGTTGCCGTTTTCTAACTGGGCGCTAAGATGGGGAACTTTGTAATTCAGGCGCGCGTTGGCGGCGGCTTCAGCGCTCCACCAGCGGTCGCCGAACACGATTGCGCCGAGGACCAGCGCAGCAGCAATGACTTCACGGCGATAGCCGCGGCGTCTCAGTTCAGGCGCAGGTTCCTGGCCGGCCGGCAGACTGGCTTCGCGGACAGCGGCGCCCACAATACCCACGATGCCGGTTACCAGCAGCAGCCCGAGACAGGCGAGCAAGACTCCAAGAGCGGCGTGCATTTTTGCCGAATGCGTTGAGATGGCCGGCAGCGGGACAAACAGTTTGCCCTCGCCGCGGTCGCCTGTGACCTCGACTTGAACCTTCCACGAGCCGCGGGTCATGATCCACAGCTTGCCGGCAAAAAACTGTGGGTCCTGTTGCGAGCGTTTCGCAGTGTCCGGCGTTGGAGCGAGCTTCGCGGCCTCGCCGACCATTTTCAGGGGCAGGACCTTGATTGTCTGAATATCGTTTGTGGCGCTTCGGATCTGTATCTGCGCGATTCCCGGCACGACCTTGGGCGGCTGGATGGTGACCAGCAGATGATACTGGCCGGCGTAGCCATCGAAAAAGACGTCAGGGCTGTTGACGTGGGCAAGCCCCGGCAACGCGAAGGTGAGCACGAAAATGGCGATGAGAAGTTTGCGCACGGTTATCGCCTCACCCTTTTCAGCCATTCGCCAAAAACGATTCCGACCCACAGGCTGGCCACGGAACAGACAGAAGCAAGGCCCATCCTGAACCAGAATTGCGCCGGGCCGGCTTCTGTCGCCGTGAATATGTAGCGGACGTTGGGCGAATCAGGCTGGGCAAAATAAGGAAAGTTCCACGGCGCAAAGAACCAGTTACGAGCGGCAGGAGTATTCAGGAATGCGGCTGTGGGCCACTCAGCCGCAACAAAAATGGCCAGGAAGACCAGGCCGCCAATCAGGGCCTGCTGCCACCGCGGTGTGTTCTTGATGCGAGGCCACGCAAGATCCAGCACAAAAGCCGGGACGACCAGGAGCATCGGGAACGGCAATGGGACCATGTGCGTGATGGGTTGAAATACCGGCCCGAGCTTGGGCGTTGCCGGGAACAGCGGAAGAATCCACAACATGAGCAGCACAAAAAGAGAGTAGATGCCCGTCATGATGGTGCGTGCCCAGCGATGCCCCGAGGCTCGCGCCGGAGCCTCCAATACCAGGAGCACACCGACGCTGATGGCAACATAAGCGGCTGCGCCATGAAGGAACGTCCGGCTGGTGTATTCCAGCCTGGGAATCATGGCGTGCAGAACCGCGAATCCGCCGAGCAGCAGAACGAGACGTTGCAGACGAACTTTCTGCGCGCCTTCAGCACGGTTCAGGGCAGCGACAGTGAGGATGAGTCCGCCCCAGACGATTCCGGCAATGCCGATAGCCAGCAGAACATGCGGCGGGCTGAGGATTTTTACATCGAGGCCGTAGGCGTTGTGCCACCAGTCGTCAAAAGGCGCGGACGTGACCATGGCAAGGCCGCCCCACGCGGCGATGAAAGCGCCCAGCGGTCCGCGAAACCCGAGGACACTCACCGAGTTCTGCCGCAATTCCGATTCAGGCCGGAAAGTCGCGCCGAAGATTGTCCACCCGCAGACGACGGCGGTCATGAGCCCGCCGAACTGAATGAGAAGGTGCGCGGGCGTCCAGAAAGTATCGCGCCCAATGCTCATGTGCCATGAGATGTCCCAGTACAGCCCTACAGCGATGGAAACGGACGCGACTGTGCACGCCCAGGCGGTCCACGGAATCGCAGCCGAAGCCGCTTTTCTGCTTGCGGTCGGAGCGATCGTGCCTACAGCACTATTCATGCGCAGCCCTCAGGTGGATTCTGTAATAAAAAAGCGCTATACAGAATACACTGAATGGCTATTCAGTCGCTCGGTTTTCGCCACCACGTCCACTCCAACGGACAATGCTACCGGGCGAATGGGTGCGCTCAGGTTGGCCATGAGCCGGGCAAACTCATCCAGCTTCAGCGACTGCGCACCGTCGGACAGCGCACGCTCAGGGCAGGGATGAACTTCAATGATGAGCCCATCGGCGCCGATGGCCAGCGCCGCCCGGCTTGCCTGCGGTATCAGGTCGCGGCGTCCGGTGCCGTGCGAAGGATCGGCAATGACCGGGAGATGGGAAAGCTCGCGCGCCAGCGCCACGGCGGCGAGATCGAGCGTGTTGCGCATCTCGGTTTCAAACGTCTTGATGCCGCGCTCGCAGAGCACAACGGCCTCGTTGCCGCCGGCCAGCAGATATTCCGCCGCAAGCAGCCACTCTTTGACCGTGGCTGAAGGACCGCGCTTGAGCAGGATGGGCTTGCTGGCCCGGGCAAGCTGGCGCAGCAGATCATAATTCTGCATGTTGCGCGCGCCCACCTGCAGCATGTCAGCGTGCTCGCAGATCAAGTCGATATCGGCGGTGCTCATCACTTCCGTGACTACCGGCAGTCCGGTTTCGTCGCGCACTTCACGCAGCAGCTTCAGCGCTTCAATCCCGAGGCCCTGAAAATCGTAAGGCGAGGTCCGGGGCTTGTATGCTCCCCCTCGAAGCATGGAAGCCCCGGCCGCCTTAACTGCGCGAGCGGTGGTGAGAAGCTGGTCGCGTGATTCCACCGAGCATGGCCCGGCAATCACGACGGCCTCGTCACCGCCAATGCACACACCGCCCGCATAAACCCGTGTGCGTTCTCCCCTGGTCTGGCGGCTCACCAGCTTGAACGGATGCGCGATGGGCACAACGCTGTCCACGCCGGGCGCAGCCTGCAGAGCTTCAAGAGCGGAACGCGCTCCGCCTGAGCCCACCGCAGCGACAATCGCCCGCTCCGTTCCGCGCGTGACGTGCGGCTGAAACCCGCACTCCTTCACGCGATCGATAATGTGCTGCAACTGTTCTTCTGTGTAACCGGGAGCCATATTAATGACCATGGGAGTACTCCTGACCTGATTGCTTGTATTGAGATTTGCTGATGGCTTGTTGCCGGGAAGCTTCCAGCCGGCGCGATTCGCGGATGATGCAGCGGAAGATGGCGATGACGCTTTCGCGCTGGAGCGGGCCCTGGTTGGATTGACACAAGCGGGCCAGCACCTGGCGCTCACGCCGGCCATCGTAAACCGGCAGCCCGGAAGATACTTTTAGAGCGCCGAGTTCGGAAGCGATTCTGGCCCGCTCGTTGAGCAGTCGAAGCAGCTCGCCATCGAGTATATCGATTTCATCGCGCCACTGGTTGAGTGATTTTTGGCCGTTGTTCATTTTTCTGCCATCCTTAAAATCTTGTCCAGGACCGCACTCTTGCTCCTGAATGCAAAAACCGCGACCCTTTTTGGGGATCGCGGCTTGCGGAACCTATGATTGCTGTGTTGTTAACGCACTTTCAGCACACCATCCGCTTCGCCGCTACCCGTAAAGGAGTAGCGGTAAGTAAAGGCGAAGCTAAATCGGCTGGCGTGCATCGAGATGCATAGTAGTGCGGTTTTTTGTGCCAAGTCAAGGAAGTTAAGAAAATTAATGGCGCGTGTAACAGGAGTTTGGAGCGGGCGTGAGCCAAATGCCTGATTTTGCGGTGCTTCTGTCAGGCAGCGCTCATTGCCCAACCAGCATTCATGCATTTGCCGGCTCTATATACAATGTCCTGTGGTTCCAGCCCGGAAATTCCATGACGAAACCCGCAGATCTTAAGTCGCCTTTTTCCACGGCCAATCCCGACAACTGGCCTTCTTATATAGAAGATTTCCGCCGCGCCGGCCATGAAACCGTCGAGTGGATCGCCAACTACCTCGCGACCGTCCGCGACATGCCTGTGCTCGCCACCACGCAGCCGGGCGAACTCTTTGACGCGCTGCCGCACTCGGCCCCGAATGAGGGCGAGTCGTTTGAGGCGGTCCTGCGCGATTTCGACCGGCTGGTCATGCCTGCTGTCACGCAGTGGAACCATCCCCGCTTCTTTGCCTACTTCGCCTGCACCGGCTCCACGCCCGCCATTCTGGGAGAAATGCTGGCTGCTGCGCTCAACACCAATGGCCTGCACTGGAAGACCTCTCCTGCCGTGGCGGAACTGGAGCAGCGTACCCTCGACTGGCTGCGCCAGTGGCTCGGCCTGCCTGAGAAGCCCGAACCCTGGTTTGGCATTGTTTACGATACTGCTTCCACCAGCAGCATGCACGCCGTGGTTTGCGCCCGCGAGATGGTAGCGCCGGAAGCGCGCACCGAAGGCTCGCGCGGCGATCTCACACTCTACACCTCCGACCAGTCGCATATGTCGATCGAAAAGGGCGCGATCGCCGTCGGCGTCGGGCAGAACAACATTCGCAAAGTGCCCAGCGATTCGAACTTCCGCATGGACGCCCGCGCGCTCGCCGCGATGATCGAGCAGGACAAAGCCGCCGGCAAGCGCCCGTTCTGTGTGGTCGCGACTGTTGGAACAACCTCTTCCACCAGCGTTGATCCGGTGGCGGACATTGCCGATATCGCCGAGCAAAATGGCATGTGGCTGCACGTGGACGCCGCGTACGCCGGGGCCGCCGCGATCCTGCCGGAACACAAAGATATTCTCGCCGGCATTGAGCGCGCGCACTCGCTGGTGTTCAACGCTCATAAATGGCTGCTCACGCCCATCGACCTGAGCGCGTTCTTCACCCGCCGGCCGGACATTCTGCGGCGAGCGTTTTCGCTCACGCCCGACTACCTCAAGACCCAGGCCGACCCGCGCGCCCACAACCTGATGGACTACGGGGTGCCGCTTGGCCATCGCTTTCGCGCCCTCAAGCTCTGGTTCGTGCTGCGCTACTTCGGCCGCGACCGCATTGAGGCCATGCTGCGCCGGCACATCCAGTGGGCCAGAGATTTCGCCGCGCTGATCACCAATGACCCTGAGCATCGCTTTGAGGTGGTCGCGCCAGTGCCGTTCAGCGTCGTCTGCTTCCGCTATCGCGGCAAGCAAACGGCGGACAGGCATCAGGGCGATAGCTCAACCCAGAGGACTCGGCCAAGCGCAGCCCAGCGGAGCGACGCAGAAATCGACGAGCAAAACCGCGCCATCATGGAGCGCGTCAACGCCTCGGGGCGTGTCTTTATCTCCGGCACCGTGCTCAACAACCTGCAGGTGATTCGTCTGGCCATCGGCAACCTGGGCACCACGTGGCAGGACGTGGAAGAAACCTGGGAGTTGCTGAAGAAGGCCGCGGACGAACTGTAAAACCATACCGCTGATATCGCTGATTGGACTGATTTTCACAGATCAGGCGTCAAAGCCCGTGCAATGCGGAGTCGGCATGCTCCGTATCTTTGTGTCTCAATGGCGGATGCTGGCCGGTGTAAAGCTTTTGTAAACCGAGTTGAACCCTTATCCTCCTAAGCGTATATTCAGATTCACGTCGTCGTTCCCCCAAGCAAGCCGGATCGGGCGCGGCGCTCTCGCAGCACTTCACCGCCGGATCAGGTAGCCGAGAAAAGCTACAGGGCTTTTTGTTTCTGCCTCCGTTTCCGCCGCCAGTTGAAGAACCCAAAAGGCGAGAGCCGCAGGAGTAAAGCCCATGTTGGCACACCGTTTTGTCTTCTTCTCCGCACTTGTAATTGCCTGCAGCACCATCGCAACCGCGCAGGAGCCCCTATCCCCCCCAACACTCCGGGTGCGCCCTTTGCCCGCGACTCCATCTCCGGCTCCGGTTTCTTCCCAGCCGTCTTCTCCGGCCACAGTTGCTGTAGTCCCGGCGCCGCCGCAGACCGTGGCGCTGACGGTCACAAGCGGCACGCCGCTGCAGATCGCACTCGACCGCGAAGTGCGCGTCCGCAAAATGGGCGAGCCCATCCGCGGCCACCTGGTTCAGCCCGTCTATGTCTTTGACCATCTCGTGCTTCCCGTGGGCACGGAGGTCGACGGGCACATTGCGGCCATTGGATCACTGGGTAAACAGCAGCGCATGTTCAGCTTCATGAGCGGCGACTTCACTCCCGCGCGCAAAGTGCAGGTGCAATTCAACCAGCTCGTGCTTGCCGACGGAGAGCAGATTCCTCTGCACGCCATGGTTTCGTCCGGCTCAGGCCAGGTGATGCAGCTTGTCAGCACCAAAGAGCCAAAGAAGCGGAACGCCGCCGTAAGCGCCGCATCACAGAAGATCGACCAGGCCAAACAGCAGGCGCGGCAGCAGTGGCAGCAGGCGATGAAACAGATCAAACAGCCCGGCCGCATCCACCGGCTGGAGCGTTACGCACTGAGCCAGTCGCCCATCCGTCCGCAGTACATTGACGCCGGCACGCTCTACTCGGCAGAGCTCGAAGAGCCGCTCAACTTCGGCAGCGAAACCGTCTCTGCACAGGAGC
Organism: Actinomycetota bacterium; assembly: GCA_050258305.1. GTDB lineage: Bacteria > Acidobacteriota > Terriglobia > Terriglobales > Acidobacteriaceae > Angelobacter. The sequence goes on along the minus strand of JBLMYN010000055.1, from coordinate 8,259 downwards.
TCGCGTCCGTCGGCACGGCGATTCCGCCGCATACGCTGCTGCACGCCCTGCTGCTCACGCCGCTCGATTCCGCCACCACGCAGCGCGGCACGGAAGTGGATGCCATCCTCTCGCAGCCGTTGTTTGATGGCGGCCGTCTCATCCTGCCCGAAGGCAGCCGGTTGAAAGGCATTGTGCTGCAGGCCCGGCCGGCGCGCCACATGCATCACAGCGGCCAGCTCCGCATCGCCTTCCGCGAGATCACCCCGCCGGACGGCTTCGTGCAGCACATCGAATCCAGTGTTGAGGGCGTGGAGTCCGGTAAAGAATCCCACGTCACACTCGACTCCGAAGGCGGCGCTGAAGCTGCTGCCCCGAAGTCGCGCTACATCTCCACTGCCATCTCACTCTCGCTGGCTCTCACGTCATTCCACCAGGACCACAACCCGCGCGAAGTCGCCCAGGGCCAGAATGGCATGGGTGCAGGCGCGGCGGCTTTCCGGCTTGCAGGTGTGGTTCTCGGCATGACGGTCAAATCCCAGCCGCTCGGCATGGCCATGGGCGCGTTCGGCGCCAGCCGCTCCGTGTGGGACAATTTCATCTCCCGCGGCCAGGAAATAGTTTTCCCCAGGAACACCATGATGGAGATCGGAATCGGATCAGTGGGAAGGACCGTGCTGGATCCGGCAGAGCCAACCAAACTGGCGACGCCGACCAAGCGATAACGCGCGCAAAGCGCTCTTGCGTTTCCCGATCACGTGCAACCTCCGGCCACGAGCGGGCACTCAGGCTCTGCGGCTGTGGTAGATTTGCAGGTTCAAACAACTGTTCCATGCGAGTCTTAACCACTGATGAGGTGCGACAGGCTGAAGAGCAGGCGCTGGCTCGCGCCGGAAACTCTCCCCTGGTGTTCATTCAGCGCGCCGGCCATGCCGTGGCCCAATTCTGCGCGGCCCATTTCAAGTTCAGGTCAGTCTGCGTTCTCTGCGGGACAGGAAAGAACGGGGCGCGCGGCATCGTCGCGGCGCAAGCGCTAGCGGGAGTGACCGAAGGCGTTTCGGTCATCGTTCTCGCCCGGAGCTTGGAGAACCTGGAGGCTGATACCGCCGCCTTTTGTTCCCGCCTGGGAAGGGAGCCGATCTGGATCGATGCGGAGGACGGCTTCCAGACACCCGAGGTCCAGGAGGCCCTTGAGTCCGACCTGATCATCGATGCGATCTGCGGGCATTCCAGCAATGCCGTGACGCCGCTCCAAAAGAAAGCGATTGAGGCCGTGAATGATGCCTTCGGCACCATCGTCTCAATTGATGTTCCCTCTGGAGTGGACGCAGACCAGACGCGTCCATTTCATGAGTCAGAACACGATGCCGTCTTCGCCCACGGAATCATCACGTTCGTCGCGCCCAGGCCGGCGCATGTCTTTGGGGGGCTTACCTCCGGACCGGTCGCCGTCAGTGAGCTCGGAGTCCAGCCTGCGTTTGTCCCGAATAAAACCGGGCTGCAGGTGATCACCGGCCAGGAGGTGGGCATTGCGTTTCCGCCCCGACCTGCAGACGCCAATAAAGGCAACTTCGGACATGTGCTGGTGATCGCCGGCTCGGCAGGAAAAGCGGGAGGTGCGGCCCTTGCCGGAATGGCGGCGCTTCGTACCGGCGCCGGATTGGTTACGGTTGCCTGTCCTGAATCCATTCAGGATTCTGTGGCAGGTTTCGCTCCCGAGCTGATGACGGAAGCGCTGGCGGAAACCGAAACGCGGTCCATTGCAGCCGCGGCGGGTGATGCCGTCGACAAGATCATCGCCGGCAAGGACGTTGTTGTGCTGGGCCCGGGACTTTCGCAGCACCCTGAGACGGCGGAATTTGTGCAGAGCCTGGTCCGGCGCTGCGCGCTGCCGCTGGTGCTCGATGCCGACGGGATCAATGCCTTTGCAGGACGCGCCGGTGACCTGAAGCCCGCGGCTCCGGGGCTCTTCCGTGTTATCACTCCGCACCCGGGAGAGGCCGCCCGGCTGCTTGGGAGTTCCATCAAAGAAGTCCAGTCGGACAGGCTGCAGATGGCGCGACGCATCACAAATGAAACTGGCGCATGCGCGGTGTTGAAAGGCTGGAGAACCGTCGTGGCGGGTGCTTCCGGCGAGACATGGATCAACATGACCGGCAATGCAGCCATGGCCAAGGGCGGATCGGGAGACGTGCTCTCCGGGATCATCGGGGCCTCGCTGGCCAGAGAGGTTGCAAATCTCGCGCCCCCGCCGCAAGCTCCTGCTCCGGACTTGCAGCCGCCGAGGAGCTGGATGCATGAGATCTACGGGACCGATTCCATGGAAAAGCAGAGAAAGTACCAGGCCGAGCAGCTTGAGCGCAGCACGATGAAGGGATCCGCATTTCTCAAGGACGTGAGCGTGGCTGCGGGAGTACACCTGCACGGAATGGCGGGAGATATGGCCCGGGATGAGCTGCATGAGAACACCGTCATCGCCCGGGATATCATGCAGAATCTCGCTCAATCATTTCATGAATGCGAGCTTCAAATGGAGCGCGCGCTGTTCTATCTGCAAAAGTAGACTTCTCTGTTCAGAAATGCGCCTGGGCTGTCCGATTCCTCCGCGTTCCCGCCGCCGGCGCTTTGCGTTCAGACGCGCGGTTGAGTTTTACTTTGATGAAGCTGTTGATGCCCTGAAGTTCCGCCGCCAGCGCTTCCATGCCGAATGCGATGAACTCCGTAAGGTCAGGGCAGGGAGACTGCTGCAATGTGAATAGCAGTTTGTAGTAACGTTCCTGATGCTGATAGAAATAGCCTGACAGCGCGTAAAAGCCGTGACCGTTGTAACCGCGCTGGAAGAGGATCCCCGCCGCAATCAGGCGCGAGAGCCTGCCATTTCCGTCCTCAAAGGGATGGATGGTAGTGATAAAAAAGTGGGCCACGAGCGCGTGAATGATCGGGGGCAGGTCGAGCAGTTTCTTCCCCTGGATGAACTGAACATACTGTTCCATCAAGTATTGCACCCTTGAGCCGGGTGCTCCCTTGTGAAAGCCGGTCTCCGGAGATCCGGTCATTACCTGGCGGCTCGCATCCCTCATGACACCGGGGGTCTTGTAACGTATGCCGGCCTCTTCCGCCACCATGCGGTGCATGTGGAGTATGTCTTCGAGACGCATGGGCGCGCTCCCCGGCGCAAATCGCTCCTTCACCCATTGATGCGACTGTCCGCCATTGCCAAGGATCAACTTAAGTTTTCGGGCCCCGATTTCCTGTTCCGTTGCGTCGGTTCCCGCGGCTGCAGTTTCACCCGGGCACGCTTCTGTTGCTTCTGTCATTATTTCGTTCCGCTCTTCTGCAGTTTGCTCACGCCACTGTGGTGGAAGCAGCTGTAAAGACGCGGCCGTCCTGGAGGCTTCGATGGCAGCTATGTGCGGCAGCAATCTGGCCATGTCGACCTTAAAATCGAACTCGAAAGCGGGCCAATACAGGGACATGTCAGTCACTTATTCCCGTGCTACTCAAATCGAGTTGGGTGGCCAGCAGCGATTAGCTGCTGGCCACTATTGTCATTTGTGCGGATGCGCGGATCCACCGCCGGCGCCAGCCGGTTTGTTTCCAGCGCTGCTCATGGTTCCCGGAGAAGTATTGACGGAAAGCTGCTTCTCGTGCTCCGCGTCTTTGGCCGAAAGATAGCCGATGAGGACCCTCACGTCATCATCGTTGAGCCACATGTGCGGCATGGGAACGCCCTTGTATTTCTTGAGGAGCGCCATGGCAATGGGGTCTTTCTCCTTGAGTATCTGGTCCGGGTTCTGGATCATCCGCACCAGCCATTGGTGGTCGCGCAGCCTGGTCACGCCCAGCAGATCAGGGCCAACTTTGTCTCCCTGTCCGATGGTATGGCAGGCGACGCAATTGCGCCCGAAGAGATACTGGCCGGGGTTAAAGTGCGCAAGGGCCGTGCCGTCAGACGTATTCTTCTTATCCGCGGCAAAATTGGTGTGTTTGAAGTTGTCCAGAAACTCTCCGATCATTCTGGCCTGAAAGGTAGGATTGTCCAGGGCGTTGCCCCGCGTCCATTGACCGGTCGCGTCGTTGCCGATGAGGACATGCGGCAGATGTCCGTCAGCGTTGATGCGAGGGTCAGAATACACACCCAGCCTCATTTGCAACTGGTCTATATCTTTCTTTTTACCGGTGAGAAAAGTCCAGCCCGGTCCTACATGGTATTTCTTCATGTAGGCCCTGAGCACCTTGGGCGTGTCGTGTTCAGGATCGATGCTGATGGAGTAGAAGAATATGTCTTTACCCACCCGGTCTCCGAGTTTCTGCTGTACCTGCACGAGCCGGGCTGTTTCCAGCGGGCAGGCATAGCCGCAACTGGTATAGATGAAATCGACGGCCACGATCTTGCCTTTGATTACGTCGTCATAGAAATGGATTTTTTTTCCATCCTGGGTAATCAACTCAGTATTGGGAAAAAGGTTCGGGTTCGTCTGGGCGGGCGCCAGCTTTGGCGCCAGCAACAGCGCTGAGGCAACAAATACAATCGCGGAAACTCCTTTGGAGCTGATCAATCTTTTTGTCAACATGAGAGACCTCTTTTTCATTGCTACAGTCAGAATGGAAACGGGCGCCCGGGGTGATTTGTGACCGCCCCAGGCGGCCCGAAAGCGGCTTTTGTCAGCGTGCTTCCGGCGCACCGCACGGCGCGCCGGAAACCCGGTTATGCTCCGCTGAGGATCTCAGTTGGACTTTCAAAGGTCACTCCAGTCGGCTTCGAGATAGGTGTAGGCAGCGGGTTCAGAAACGGCGTGCCTGCATTATTGACGTCCCAGCGCAACAACATGGCATTGTCTTCATGCATGGTGTTGTGGCAATGCTCCATGAACATGCCGCCCCAGTCGCGGAATTGTATTCTGAGGGTCACTGAGCCGTTGATACCCAGGCGATACACGTCCTTGCGTCCTTTTTCCCACGCAGGGACGTTGCTGGCGCTGCCGTTGCGGGCAATAACCTGCCCTTCTTCAAAGTGGATGTGAATGGGATGATCCCAGTCGAAACCGCCCTGCAGCGTCCACTCTTCGCAGGTGTCGAATCCCGGCTGCGAGCTGATGCGGCCGAAATCAGCCTTGAGCGTGGTTCCGCGGCTGAAGGTGCGGCTGCCTCCGTTGTTGTTGGTAGCGATTCCCCAGGAGCCAATGCCCTGGCCGTTGTCGACATACGTGGTCACGGGATCATTGGTGGTAACCTGGCCGTTGTTGTCAAAGGTGAACGTTCGCTTTCTGGCGACGGCAGGCAGGACCGGGTTGGGGATGAGCGGGATGCCCGCGCCGTTGCCGCCCGTGACGTCCACGCTCAGGTCCGGGTGCGGCGGAGGCCCGAGGATTTTGAAGCGCAGGAATGCCCCCACGCATGGATCGCATGAGTTACCCGATAAAGCCTGGGAAACCGACAGCACCGGGCCGGGTCTTTTCCCGTTCTCCATCTGCTGCAGGTTGACCAGGTCCACCGTCTGCCCTGCACTGTAGCGCGAGAAATCAACCACTATGTCATAACGCTCGGCAATGCCCAACTGGTCTGTCTGCGTCATGACCACGGTCTGCGGCAGAAGGTTGCCGTCATTGGCGATCATGGTGAAGCTGGAGTTGTCACTCAACCCCATCGCAAAGAAGCGTGAGACGCTGGCGTTCAGGATGCGGAAGCGGTATCTGCGCGCGTACACATTGAAGAACGGCTTCCAGGCAAAATTGACCGTCATCTGGTCGGCCAGGAACCCGTCAAACGCGATATTGTCCATGGTCATCTGGCCGTTGGAATCCCAGGCTTTGTCGGCCAGCAACAGGTTCACGTCGCAGTCCAGGTTGCCCCAGCCGGGATGAAGCGTTTCGTTGTAACCGCTGGGCAACCGCAGGTTGACTCCGTCATTCACAGATTCGTCTCCGCGATCGAGCGAGCTGTAAATGTTGTTCATGCCGGCATTGCACTTGTAGACGTTCTGATCGGTAAACGTGAACATGTGGTCATGGAACCAGTGCGTGCCCATGGTCTCGCGATAGTCGCCGGGGACCTTGGTGATGCCGCCGGAGTCATTGGGGGCGCCGGCACGAGGATCCGTGGCGCCGGTGTTGATGGTAGTGAAGCCGGCCAGAACCCAGGGCCAGTGGTAATCGTAAAACTGATTGGGCCAGAAATACGCGCCCGTAAAGCCATCGTTCTCCGCCCCGTGATGGGCGTTGTGCTCGTGCGTGGTGAGCGTATAACGGCCGAAGCCGCCATTGTCCGTTATGTCGGTAGGCAAGGCATTGTGGTGGCGGAAGAGCACCGGCTCACCGTAGCGCGTCTGCGTCAGCTTGGGCGGAAACGTGCCCTGGAAAGTCCATATCCGGTTGCCGTTCTGGACCGGGAACTGGGGATGGAACGCTGCCGGGACGATTGCGGACGTGATTCCCGAATTGAGGTCTGAGGTGACGCCGGGATTGTACGTAGTATTGGTGACTACCGGTTTGGTCGTCACTTCAATTGCGACTGCCGGCGGAAATTGCGAGAAGCGCTGATGGGCCCACTGAGCTCCCGGAGGCCGTCCTTCAATGGGGCCTGTCAGGCCGGTCTGGCCGCCAACCAGAGCCGGGTCAACAGGCTGCTGTGTTGTGTTGGCCTGGGCCGTCGGCGCCGGATTCAGCGTGGACACGGCGTTCCGCGGCAACACGTCAAACCGTGGCATCGGCGCCGTGAACGGCGCCACGCCGAAGGTTGGGCTGGCGGGCAGGCCGGTGGGAATGTGGCTGCAACTGCCGAAACTGTTGCGGCTGAAACTGCTGAAACTGCTGGTGGTCTGGGCATTCAGCGGTCGTACAAACGGATTCAATCCGCCGATGGGCGCCAGCATGCCGGCGCTCGTCCACAAACCCCACTTCACCAGTTCACGGCGCGAGACTTGTCCGTGTGACACTGCGGCCACAATTTCCTGACGGTTCTTGCGCGCGTTCTCAGCGTCCCTCAGGCGTTTTTTGTCGGAGTTTTCATTTAACCAAAACGAATCTTCTCTGTGATTGCGCCCCATACTGTTTCCTCCTGATTTCCTTCTCCTTGAAACCTGGTGGCGAAACAGTGTTGGGTTTTGAAACGTCAGCCGTGGGCGCTGATGGTTCGATTCCCCAATTTGGCTGCAACATTGAAGTTGTTCGGATGGCGAAGAGGAGGTTCGTGCCGGAAGTGAGTCGTGCGGGCGACTGACCTTGCCATGATCGTTCTCCGGAAGGCTACCAGCGCGCGTTCGCGTTAGTAGACGGCTGTTGCATCCTTTGCGACTGACAGGCAGCCGATTTTCAGACGCAGCAGCGTATCGAGCGGGCCGGAATGTTACTGCTGTGGTTCCGGGGTGTCAATGAGTTTTTAAGAACCTATTAATCTTAGGCCGAATAGCCACTGAATGCCTGCAGCCGAACATATCTTGATGCGACCTAATGGGCAATGCCCCTCAAAATGCATATGCAATAGAGCCTATGTAAGCCTTGTATTATCAACTCGCCGCTTGCAGGCCCGGGTTGGCGGCCTCGCTGCCGTGATATCGCGGGTCGAGGATGCAGCTTCGGATCAAGCCCCATTCTCATTTATAGAGCGCCTCAGGCCTGACACCTGCCCGTTGCGCGAAGCTGCGAAACAGCAGGCGCAGCTTCGCGGAAAGAGCGGAGGCGGGCCGCGCTTCAGGCGGCCCGCTTTTTTCCCGGGCTCCGGTTTTTGGACCGCTGGTTTTTGACTTGAGGGTTTCTAGGTCGCTGGTTCCCGGAGTCTTCTTTTGTGACCTGCTGGCTTTTTGGCGGCTGGTTTTTCGTTTGCTTGCGTTTCGTTCGCCGGCGTTTCCCGGCGTGCGGCAGTGGCGCATGCTGGCGAGCCAGCCCGGCCTGCAGCTCTTTCATCTTTTCCCTGATCTCCTGCCTGCGGTCGCGGGCGGCAAAGAAAACGTCGTCCGGGTCGGCCAGCCGCTTTTCCCGTTCGTGGCGCCGCTCGTCCCAGACCGCCGAATCATTTTCTTCATAACCCTGCAGGACGCCGGTGATTTCGTCATTGGCCTCACAGCGGGTCAGCTCCAGGTTGACGGTGTGCTCGCTGAGGTCTTCACTGCGGAAGACGCCCAGTTCTTCCAGCCGCTTGAGCCCGGCCAGGGTGACGTCAAAGCCCCGGTTGAGGAAGTAGAGCGCGTGGTAGAGATGGACCTTGGTGGTCAGCGGGCGGCGTGTGTCCTCGTTCATAGCGCCCTCCTGAGTTGTGGGCCGCGAATGAACGCGAACAGGTTGG
>JBLMYN010000054.1:0-3799 GCA_050258305.1 Actinomycetota bacterium | reverse complement strand
ACAGGCCGCGCCTGCAACGGAATCTGCGCCTCCAGGCACGCTCCCCATGGCAGCAGGTGTGAGGCAGGAACCTTCTGCGTCCGGAGCAAAGACAGCAGGCAGGGAGATCACAGTCGCGAAGGCCCACCGGCCCGCTCCGGTCGTGGTGGCGGATTTGCGTAAGCAGGATTACATCAACAAGGCGTTCCTCGCTAACTCGTATGAGAGTCAGCCGGCGAGCGCCGTTTATCGCGATCTGCCTCAGGCGCCCGCTCCGGTGCAATCGAGTCTGATGTTTGCTCCTCCAGCCGTTGTGGCCGGCAATGCATTTCAAGGCAGCTCCGGATTTGTTGTTCCTTCGAACCCCGCCGGGAGTAACCATGGTGTTCTTACGTTCTATGCGACTGAGACCGAGAATGGCAGAAGCTCCACATTGATTACCAAGATCGTGGAATTGGGCAAGCGCCCGCTGGTGAGAAGGCTGGCGCCTCCCATACGGCCCAGCAGCCTGGGCGCCACTGCCATGTTCCGCCCCGGTATGGCATCCGGTCAGGGATTGGATACCGCAGTCGCAACAAAAAATGGCCCTGAAACGGGCAGTCTGGCAGAATCACAAGCCTTCAGCAGCCGCGCTCTGGGTTCGGCTTCGGCGAACAAAGCGTCCGGCCTTTCTCCATTTCAGTGGAAGGTAGTGCAGGGCAAACTGCTGCGATCAAGCGATCTCAGCCACTGGACGGAACAAAATCCGGGCGGCGAGAACGTGGAATTTTCCGTGGTGAGCCCCAACGGCCTTGAAATCTGGGCCGGAGGCGCCGAGGCGGCCCTGGTACGCTCCCGCGATGGTGGAACCACGTGGCAGAGGATTACGCTCGGCGCGTCCGCTACGGGCACAATCACCAGCATTGAAGTTGCGGGCCAGAATGTGACCGTAAAGAGCTCTTCAGGCCAGAGCTGGGCCAGCCAGGATGGCGGCAATAGCTGGACGCTGCAGGATTAGCCGGCTCCGCCCTTCACAACCAGATCGCGTAACAGCTCTTCTGGTTCTGTCCCCCAGGCCCACTCTATCAACCCGGTCTTTGAGCATCTGGGGCGGTTCCCACATTGTGGCCTTCCAGAGCGTATAATCCCCGGCAATGATCCTGAAAATCGCTCTCCTACTCTGGTTCGTGGCGTTCTTTGTGTCTCTGGTTGCAAAGGGAAAGAGCCGGAGTTGGATGGGTCGCCTGTTTATTGCGGGGTTCTGTCTGCTCTTGCTGGGACTCTTTCTGAAGCTGCTATCGAGGCTGATTTAGTCAGACGCCTTTGAGATTTTGGAACAGCCCGCCGGCCTCTCTGGACATGCCTTCATTCCTTTTGGGAGATCATTGGAGACTGCGAAATTGTTTGAGCAGGCTCTGTTGATCCTAGAAGAAAACCCCGCAAAATCTCAGGGTCATCTTAAATACCACGGAGTAGCTCATGGTCCGTTTTCAATGTGATGCCTGTGGAAGGCTGAAGGAAGCTGATGAAGCGTGGGTTCTGGGCTTTGCCGCCGAAAATATTGGCGTAACCTGTGCGCGACGCGAAGTATCTATTTCCGCAGCGTGGGAGCGCCCGCACGCCGTGGAGCCGCTGGCCGTACATTTTTGTTCCGATGAGTGTCGCGCTGAATATATGAACGCACTGTTTAGAGAAACTCCCGCTACCCGCGAAGGCCAGCCGACCGCTACCAGGCGGCGAATCAAGAGAGTGGTTCCGGGCGCAGTCGTGGATACAGTGGTGGCTGAGGGCGCAGAGCCTGTGGTCACAAAGAAGACTGTAGTGCGAAAGAGACGCGCGTCATAGCAGGAGTTTCGGCAGCGATTTAAATCAGCGCTCTCTCTTTGATCTCCAGGTACCGATTCACCAGCACCGTAGTGAGCGCGTCAGGAGCGACCTCCAGGGCCAGCGCTCCCTTCCCACGCACCCGCCCGATGAGGGTTTCTCTCCGGTGAACCAATTCCTGTGCCGCCATGATCTCAAACATCTGCTCGGGATTTTCCGGGTATTTGTTCGCCAGTTCCTGAAGATCAGTCTGGGCGATCACGGCGAAAAGCAGCAAGTGCTTGGAAAGTATTCGCGACGCGCTTTCGATTACCTCCGGAGTCATCGAAGTATCGGCGAGGTCGGTAATCCAGATGATCAGCGAGCGTTGTTTCTGAATCTGCAGCAGCGCTGAGGCCGCATTCAGGTGATCTGCTTCGGCAGGCTCTTCGTGGGCTGACGCCAGCGCCTCCAGGATGGCTCGCATATGGCCCAGGCCGCGGCCCAACCCGACCCGCTGCTGCACGTTGCGGCCGTATACCAGCAGACCGGTGCGATCACCGGAATAAAGGGCGATTTGCGCCAGCGAGAGCGCCGCATTGACGGAAAGATCAAGCTTACTGAGTTCGCCCACGCGGGCCCGGAGCAGCCTGCCTGCGTCCATTACGATCCACACTGCCTGGCTGCGCTCCACCTGGTAGAGCTTGCTCACATGCCTGCCTCGGCGGGCAGTCGCAGTCCAGCAAATATCGCGAAACTCATCGCCGGGTTGGTAATCGCGCAGGCTCTCAAAATCCCGGCCGGTACCGCGTTGCCGGATCAGGCGCTTTTCAAGCTCAATCTGCCTCGCTCGCGAGAGATAAATATTCTGTTTCCTGGCTTGCTCCAGATCGGGAAAGACGCGGATCTCCTGTGCCAGATCGGCAAAGGCCCATCGCTCAGCAAACCGCGCAGCGCTCTGATATCGCAGCCAACCGCCTCCCAGCTTTACATCGCCGCGCTCAAGAGGTCTCGCCACATAACAAGCGGACCCGGCGACACGCGCGCCGGCCTTGATCAGCAGGTCCGGTGGAGTAGAGCGCAGGGCGGCAGGAATATCATCGAGAACGCGGCATTCAACATGAGCGCCGCCAAGGTTCTGAATCTCGATCGTCACTTCAACGTTATTGCTCAAAGATGCCGGCCCCCCCCAGGACCTTTCAACCACGAGCTGATCCGGGCGCGGGAGGTGATTCAAGTCGATTGCCCATGCCATAATCGCGCAAAGGTCCCATACGGCCATGACGAGCAGAAACCGCGAGTCCCAGAAAGCGGGTACTGCCCAGAGGACCCCAAGTGCAATGAGCAGAAAGAAACGGCGCCCGAATCCATACGGAAAGCGCTTGATCGCCCGGGCGGTGACGCGGACAGATGGAGGAACCAGAGCTTTGCTGCCGGACGTCATTTCAGGTTCCCATCCCAGTGGCCGGCGCACGGTTTAGGCTGATGCGTGGTGTTGCGCATTACTTTGGAACTTCCACAGAGTTGATGATTTCATTCAGCACCTGATCACTGTCCTGCCCTTCCAGCTCTGCTTCCGGCTTCATCATCACGCGGTGGCGCAGCACCGGGAGCACGGCGGACTTAACGTCGTCCGGAATGAGATAATCGCGCTCTTCCAGAGCGGCTGCCGCCTTGGCAACCATCATCAGGCTGATAGCGGCGCGCGGGCTGGCGCCCATGGCCAGCGACGGCCAGTCGCGGGTCCGGCGCACCAGTTCCACCATATAACGGAAAAGCGCGGGTTCAACCGTTGTACGCCTGACCTCATCGCGCGCCTGCGCCAGGATCTCTGTAGGCAGGCTGGCGATTTCGACTGCTTCGAGATGGTGCGAATCGAAGCCGTGATGGTGGTTCTCAAGAATCTGGATCTCCTGGTCAGTTTCAGGATAGGTGATCCTGATCTTCAGTAGGAAGCGGTCCAGCTGCGCCTCGGGTAATGGATAAGTGCCTTCGAACTCGATGGGATTCTGGGTGGCAAAGACAGTAAAAAATTCAG
>JBLMYN010000053.1:0-15014 GCA_050258305.1 Actinomycetota bacterium | reverse complement strand
ACGCCGCTCCGGCTTTCGCGGCTGAATCCAGCCGAATTCAAGTGGACCATCGACAAGCTCCTGACCGGGCAGACGGTCGTGGTGCGGACAAGAGCGGATGTCCCTGAGGAAGCGGCGCACGTGATTCAGGTCCTTCGCAATTCGGGCGTCCACTCATTTACCGGAATTCCCCTCACGGTGGATCAGCGTGTTGTGGGTGCGCTGTTCTTTTCATCCGCGCAGGAGCGGGAGTGGGATCCGGCTCTGCTGGAGGAGCTCAAGTTCATAGCTGCCATTGTTGGCGGCGGTCTGGAACGTTCACGATCTCACGCCGCGCTCGTCGAGTCCGAGCACCTCAAAAGATCAATCCTTGCTTCGTTGCCGTCTTCGGTCGTGGTTTTGGATCCTCACGGGATCATCATTGCTCTGAATGGTTCTTCCGCCAACCTGCCCTTCGAGTCAGGCTTTTGCCAGGAAGTGCTTCAGGTTGGAAGCAATTATCTGGAACTCTGCCGGAAGGCAGCCAGCCAGAGTGAAGATGCGAAGGCCGCACTGAAGGGATTACGGAGCGTCTTCTCCGGGGAGACCGGCCGTTTTGTACTGGAATATCCATGGAAGACTGCGCTGCAAGAACGCTGGTTTCGCATGTCCATAGTTCCGCTACACAGTGACGCGGGTGGCGTGGTGGTTACCCATACGGACGTGACCGAGCAGAAACTGGCGGAACTGGAACGAAAACAACTGGAATTGGCACGAGGAGAGCTGAGCGGGAGGCTGATCCGCGCTCAGGAGGAAGAAAGGACGAGAGTAGCACGCGAGTTGCACGACGACATCAATCAGAAGCTTGGGCTTTTAGCGATCGAAATTGAAACACTGGAGCAGAATCTGCCGGCGAACGAAAACCAGGTGCAACATAAGCTTGCCGAACTGTTCAAGACTACCAACCGGATATCGTCTGACGTGCAACGCCTTTCCCACCAGTTGCATTCCTCGCGGCTCGACTATCTGGGCCTGCCCGCGGCGTTACGCCGGCTATGCGAAGAGTTTGCAACACAGCACAACATCTTTACCGAATGTCTGGTGGATGACTCAGCGGCAAAGCTGGTGCGCGAAACCGGATTGTGCCTGTTCCGCATCGCCCAGGAGTGCCTGAACAATGTGGCCAGGCATAGTTCAGCCAGCCGGGTAAGAGTGCGATTGCAGTGCCTGGGGGACGTGGTTCGCATGGAGATATCCGACAATGGGACAGGCTTTGACGTGGAAAGAGAAAATATGCGGCGCGACCCTGGCCTTGGCCTCATCAGCATGCATGAGAGGCTGCGCCTGGTCAAAGGCGAGCTTTCCATCGATTCAGAAAAAGGGAATGGGACACAAATTACTGCGTCCGTGCCTCTGGAAACGGAAGGCCGTTCCATCGGCGGCGAGAATTTGAGCGGGCAGAGCTTGCCCGCTTGAGAGGAGAATGTAGCATGTCAAAACCGCGTGTTCTCATCGGAGATGATCACGTCCTGATCGCGGAGGCCTGTAAGAAGCTTCTCGAGCCCGAGTATGAGATCGTGGGTATCGTTGACAACGGGCGCTCGCTGGTTCAGGTTGCAGAGAGACTCAAACCCGATGTCGTGCTCATTGACATAGGAATGCCCCTTCTCAATGGCCTTGACGCCGGCCAGCAGATCAAAGCAGCCGCGCCGGGAGCAAGACTGGTGTTTCTCACCATGAATGCCGACGTGGAATTGGTGGCGGAGGCGTTTCGACGCAAGGCGTCAGGATACCTGCTGAAGAGCTGTTCGGCTTCAGAGCTGCTGGTTGCTCTGCGGACGGTGCTGCGAGGCGGCAGCTATCTTTCGCCGGCCATCTCGAAAGACACCGTGCGTTTCCTGGTGCATCAGGAGAAGGAACTTGTAGAGGAGGGCGAACGGCTTACCGAGCGGCAGAGGGAGGTCCTGCAACTGCTCGCAGAAGGGAAATCCATGAAAGAAGTGGCTGCCATCCTCAACGTAGCCACTCGCACCGTTGCGTTCCACAAGTACAGGATGATGGAGCTTTTGCGGCTGAAAAGCAGCGCTGAACTTGTGCAGTATGCGGTCCGGCACCACCTGATTGCCGCCTGAGCCTCATACGCGCTGCCGGCATGAGCGGCTGACCGAAACGGTGTCCCCCCGGTAGTTTTGACAGTGGTGCATTCTGCTAATCGGGCTAATCTACGGTTGATGAGCGCGAACGAAGTATGGACCGGCGCTGCTCCGGGGCCGCGCAGGGGAGAACCGAAAACTCGTCTGATGTTCGCTGACGATAACCCTGGCGTCCTTGATCAGCTCTGCGCGATGTTAAAAGGCCGCTTTGAAATTGTTGCGGCTCTCTCCAGTGGAGAAGACGTGCTCAGAAAGTACCCCGCACTCGCCCCTGATGTAATTATCCTGGACATCTCCATGGGACGCATGAGCGGGCTGGATGTGGCGAAGCTTCTTCGCGAGCAGGGGTGCAAACTGCCGATCATCTTCCTTACTGTTCACACCGGGGCCGATTTCGTGAGCACTGCGCTCGCCTGCGGCGGCTCCGGATACGTTGTGAAGGCGCACATGAGGAAGGATCTGCCGAAGGCCCTCTCCGCCGTGATGTCAGGCGAATTGTTCGTCTCTCCCTGCGCCTCTTAAGGATGCCGAGGCTTGAGGTGGGCAGGAAATTCACAGTCCAGGACTGTGTTCGCTTTTCTCAATAGACAGGCCGTTTGAGCACAAGCTGGCAAACGTCCGGGCCGAGCGGCGTGATCACACCCTGCCAGGAATCGGCAAGGTTGGGAACAACTTCTTTGCCGTAACCCAAGGACGCCGTTTGCAGAACGATTTCACTTTGTCCGCTGGGGATCCGGGCAATGCTCACCAACTCCCAGCCTTCTTCTCCTGAACTGCTGAGTAAGGGCCGAAGCTCCGCGGCTGAGCACTCTGAGGCATTGTGCTCAATTACCTGATATTCCCAGCGCGTGTTTGGTGGTGTGCCCTGTTGCGATCTGCTCGCCTGCACAGACAAAATCAGAGCCACTGCAGCCACCGGGAGGGCCAGCAGATACAGAGAACGTGTTTTGAACATGGCAGGCCTCCTTTCAGGACATTACCTGTTCTCGCCTTCATTCTTCCTTCACAGAGTGGGCTGAGGTCAGTGATTCGCCTCACCCAGCTGTGTGACCGGGCGCACGGCACGCAACTGGCAAAACTGACAGTATCAGCAGGTCTCCGGCAAACCTATGATCTGCTCTTCAGAAATTGCTCGAAGCCGGGCCTCAATTGCCGTGCTCGCCGCCGGCTGCAGGTTTTCGAGCTTCTGGGAGGTGACTGGAAAATGAACCGCTCTCAGAAAAGCATTGTTCCGCCGCTCCTGCTTCTGCTTCTGCTTGTTTCTTTTTGTGCCACCCCTCTGCGTGCCCAGGATGAATACGATGAAAACAGTAGGCTCAACACGAACATCGCGTTCCCTGTAACCATGCCGGTCGGGCAAACTTCCAACCTGGCCCTGCTGGGAACGGGCCTGGTCACGGGCGCTGGATACAACTTCAACCGGCATCACGCCTTTGTCGGGGAGTTCATG
This sequence comes from Actinomycetota bacterium, assembly GCA_050258305.1. Classification (GTDB taxonomy): domain Bacteria; phylum Acidobacteriota; class Terriglobia; order Terriglobales; family Acidobacteriaceae; genus Angelobacter. Next base: position 11,453 of record JBLMYN010000053.1, on the reverse strand, counting down.
TGGAACTGGCTCTACCCCACGGACGAGTCTCTCACGCCTTTGCGGAACGCAATCCAGTCAACTGACTTGAACGGACACAGCAATCTCTTTGTACTCACGGCCAACTACCGCTATGAAATGCGCGGCCGCCGCTTTGGAGGCTACGTGATTGGAGGTGGAGGCCTTTACTACCGGAACGCAACCCTCAGCCGCGCCGTCACGGTTCCTGCCGGTACTCCGTGTACGTCCGCCTGGCAGTGGTGGGGATTTTCGTGTTCGTCAGGGATCGTGATTGTGAATCAGGTCCACAGCAGCTTCTCCAGCCCGGAGGGCGGCTGGAATGGCGGCGTCGGATTCACCATAAAGGTCGGCGAGGAACCCCGGTATCGCCTCTATTTCGAAGCGCGGTACCACTACGTTCCCAGCAGCACTTTTCCGCTAAGAATGATTCCCATCACGACCGGAATCAGGTTCTGAGGGAAGGCGCGCGCTCCGGTTTGCGCCGAAGGCAAGTGCTCGAGAGAAATGTTTCCGCGCAGCGGCCCGAGCGCATTTGTCATTGTCATTGGCACACCGTGAGTCAGGCGGCCGCGGCAAGCGGCGTCGCCTCGTCTTTACGATCGCTTTGCGGAGGGCGTTCCTCGGAAACCAGGATTGCTGCCTGCTCGCACTGGATCTGGGCAGGAACCCAATACTTTTCGCCGCCAACGGCCACCCATTCGCCCGTTTTCTCCAGAATCTGGCATTGAGATACTGCGTTCGAACCGCATCTCTGGCACCTTCCATGCGCACTGAGAGGAGCTACAAGCGAGCAATCCAGGCATTCGAATTCTTCTGTCGGATGTGCGGTGGGCCCTATCCAGGGAACGGCCATTTTCCCCTTCCTTCGTATACATGGAACCTGTATACAAAGTCAGAGTAGAACAGGGAATTATTGCCGCGAACTGGTAACTCTTACAGTAGCTGTATAGTCGTCGCATGCTTGTTCCCTTCCTGTCAGCTTTAACAGTTACCATCCTTCGGGCTCAGACGAGAAGATATTTGTGGATGCCTGCCTGGGGCAGGCGCACCGGCTTAAAAGAAGGGGAAGATTATGAGTTCTCGTATACGGTCCTACACTCTGTCGATTGCGGGCCTGGTTTTGGTTATGGCACTCGGCAGCTACGCACAAACGCGCCAAACGATTCAGGCGCAAGCCTTTGGACAGGGAACCACGGCGGGCCGGACATTTGGCGTAACCATCCTGATTGAAGACTACTCGACACCGGCTGATCAAAAGGCCCTCATTGACGCTTTCAAGCGAGGTGGACACGACGAAATGATCAAGGTGCTGAGCAAAATGAAATCCAAAGGCCGCGTCAGGCTCACCAGCGGAGGCGTCGGTTATCAAATCGCCTACATCAGGAATATTCCAACCGCAAATGGCAGGACAGTACGCATTCTCACGGACCGGCCCATCAATTTTGGTGAGGCGTATGCGAATACGCGCAGCAGGGATTACGATCTTTCGGTCATCGAACTGAAACTGAGCAACGATAAAAAGAAAAGCACCGGAACCCTGATGCCGGGCGTGAGAGTGATGGTAGACAAAAAGAAGCAGCAGATTGAGCTTGAAACCTACAATGCCATGCCCTACCGCCTGGCCGCAATTATGGAACGCTAGGGCTACCCTATATAAGGGCTGTCCATTGTCCAGCACGGAGTAGCGAATCGTTGCTATACAGTGCTTAACGTTACTCCCTGCTCCGCGGGGATATGGCGCATTTTCCTGAGACCCTGTTAAAGCTGCCAGTTCTGCGCAACTCCGCAAAGACGTACGCTCAAAGGTGGAAATTCCGGCTGCGACGGCAGCCGGGCCTTCCCAACGAGGGCACCATGCAGATACGCCTGCTTCTCCCGGCTTTGTTGCTCCTGCTGCCGGGCCCTCGCGCAAGTTCACAGGATGGCAACTCCCCCGCGAGCGATTTCGTAAAGCAGATCTTCACCGCGGACTCAAACACGTTCATGCCCCAAAGCAATTCTGGATCGCCATTTCATCCGCCTCTTGCGCACACTTCTGATCAAACTGGCGCGAGCTTTTCGCCCAGGAACCTCCCTGCCGGAACCGCGGACAGCAGCACGGCGGCCGAACCGGCCGTCGTCCACCCGCCATGCGCCGAGCCTGCGCAACTTTTTTCGGCGAGCGAATACAATGGGCCGCTGAAGCGATTGGCTGCCTGGTTTTCCCGCAGGCCGGAAATAGCAACGGTTCCCGCCCGCAAGAACGGAAAGAGGATCTGCGGGCTTTATGCCGAACAGAAATTCCAGCTCTTCGTCCGGACGACCATTGATCCCGTTACCTTCGCCGGTGCAGCCGTGAGCGCCGGAGTTTCGCAGTGGCAAAACGAGGACCGCGAGTTTGGCCAGGGTGCTGAAGGCTTCGGCAAGCGCTATGGCGCTGCCTTCGCTGACCGCGCCACCTGGAACTTCTTCGGCAAGTTTTTCTACCCGGCCATCTTCCAGCAGGACCCCCGATATTTCCGCGAGGGACGCGGAACAATCAAATCCCGCCTCGGCCACGCTCTGGCGCATTCCTTTGTTGCGCGCAGTGATTCCGGCAAGCCCATGCCGAACCTCTCACTCTGGGCGGCAACCAGCAGCACCGTGGCTGTTGTGAATCTCTACCACCCGGGCAATGACCGGGGATTCGGGCCGGCGGCGCAGCGCTTCGGCATCGCGATCGGCGCCAGCATGGGAATCGACGTCCTGCGCGAGTTCTGGCCGGAAGTGGTGCGCAAGTTCAGGCTGCCCTTTCATGAACGCCGCATCGTTCCGCCCGGGAGCCCGGCCACACCGTGAGAGAGATTGCTCATGAATCTCACACGCCATCACGCCCTTCAGAGCCGGACAGGCCCGAGAAGCAAATCTCGTGATTTGAGAAGGCTGCATATGAAAACTCATTGGACAACGTGCGTACTGCTCGCGCTGTTCGTGTTCACTTCCGGTTGCGGCACCTCGCCGCGGATTGTAGTCAATTCGCAGCAGCAGGGCGCAACCGGCGCAATCGTGTTCACCTCCTCGCGGGCGGTTGACGGCAGCGACGCCAGCAATCCAGCCACGAACATATGGATCACCAATCCTGACGGTTCAGGCACAAGGGCCCTTACCGCGCTTACGGCCGCAGGAGCGTCCTCGGCTTCACCGGCATGGTCGCCGGGCGGAGCAAAGATCGCCTTCGAATCCTTCCGCGCGCTCGATGGCAGCAATGCCTCCATTCCCGCCGTGAACATCTGGGCGATGAACGCTGACGGCTCCGGCCTCACCGCTCTCACCAGGCTCACTGCGTCGTCCATCAGCAGCATTCATTCCGCATGGTCGCCGGACGGAAACCGCATCGCGTTTGATTCCACCCGCGCCCTCGACGGCAGCAATACGATCGGAACCGTCGTGAACATCTGGGTCATGAACGCCGACGGCAGCAACGCCAAACCGCTTACCACGCTTACCGCCAGCATGGCCTCCAGCGTCTCTCCCGCGTGGTCGCCCAGCGGCAGCAAGATCGCCTATCTCTCGTCGCGCGCGCTGAACGGAATCAATGCCTCCATCGGCGTGAGAAACATCTGGATCATGAATCCTGACGGTTCCAGTTCGCAGCCTCTCACCAGGCTGACAGCATCATCGTGCTCCGATATCGCCTGGTCTCCTGACGGCAAACGCATCGCCTTTGTTTCCACCCGCGCGCTCGACGGGACTGACACCGCCAACACCGCCGCCAACCTCTGGGTGATGAACGCCGACGGCTCCGGGGCTACGCCGCTCACCAGATTTACAACCCTCTACAACCTCACCGTGCAAAATCCGGTGTGGTCTCCCGATGGTGGCAGAATCGCCTATGCCTCATCGCGCGCCCTGGACGGCAGCGACAACGGCGGCAGCGTCCTTAATATATGGGTCATGAACGCCGACGGCAGCGGCCAGCGGGCCCTTACCGCGCAAGTCGCCGCGACGAACTATCAGCCCAGTTGGTCCTCGGACGGATCCAGGATCGTATTCTGCTCCACCCGGGCCCTGAACGGCGGCGACGCTTCCAACAGCAATGGCACCGAAAACATATGGGTCATGAACAGTGACGGTTCCGGCCTGCGCATTCTCACCACGGCGACTGCTTTCGGCGCCGGCAGCGCCGGTCCGCAGTGGGTGCGTTGAGCCCGGCCGCAACGCGGTGATCGCGGTCCGTGCGCGAGATGAGCAGAGCGAGTCAACCAGCAAATGCCCACAAGGCTAAGAACTCTTGCCTGGAAGAGATTGAGCCTCGTTGGCTCATGGGCTGGCAAGGGTTCATCAAGGGCCGCCCTCGCCGGCATAAACGCTGCGACCAGCATGTCCTGTGACTGCGCTCACGGACTGATAAGGCGGTGCGAACGGGCCACGGTTGTTGGCGCGATTTTACCCCTGCAGCGCGTGGGCCAGTTTCTGGTGATAGCCTTCGCCGTAGACCATGCTGAAGGTTTCGGCCAGGGAGGTCGCTTCGTCGTAGAAGGAGATCATGTCCGCGCTGCCCAGGCCAAGCAGCGTGCGGAAGGTGGGGACAGCCAGGAAAGGGAAGAGTTGCATGCGCAGCAGCCACCAGCGCAGCCGCAGGCGGATCACGAAGGCTGAAGTCCGGCACTGGATGCTCTTTTCCCGCAGCGCCACCAGGATCTCGCGGCTTTCGCCGTCCAGCGCCTGCCAGTTCATCCGCCGCTCGTAGCGCGTCCAGCCGAAAAACACGCCGGCATTGTTGCCGAGCATTTCACAGTAATGAATGGCAAGGTGAAAGCGCTTCCACTGCACCTCGCGGAATTCCGGCAGAGTGAAGTTCTCGCGGAACATCTCCTCCGCTTCAGGATGGAACGTTCCGTAGAGCGCTTCCTGGTCCACGGGCAGCAGGAAAGGATAAACGTCATGAAATGACCGGCAGGAGAACGAACTCACACAGCCATAGATAAGGCGCGCGAGCAGCAGAGTCACCGTCCAGCCAACAATCACCAGCTCCGGTTCAGCGCTCATCGGACTCTCCTTTCCGGGTTTTCTCTTTTATACCCAGCCCGCGAAGGTACGCTTCCAGGGTCCGCAGCATCTCGTCCGGCGCCATGGGAGGCGTCCACGCCTGCTCTTCCGGCTCCGGCCTGCTGAAAGCCGCAATCCAGATCAGCAAAGCTAAAATGTATGCCACAGAGGAGGAATAACTGGTGAAATTATTTGCTTCTGTTCCAAAAACAGAACGTGCAAAGTAGCCGACAAACGGACCTATGGAGGAGACACCGAAGCCGGCAGCGATGCCGAAGGCGTAGCGGCGGAAATCGATACCTAGAGGTCTTATAAATGCCGAAAAGAAGGCGACAATACACGCCTGAATCAGATTGACTGCAATGCTGATATCCACCAGCAGCCCGATAACAGGGTGTGCCTGTATCGGAGGATTGGACAGAGCATTCCAGACCGTGAGCAGCAGGACCAGCGCGATGACGCCGAAATAGAGCCGGCGGAACCAGCGCAGTTCGTAAAATCCTTCGTAAACCCACCGGAAGACTTCATGCACTCCTGCCAAACCCAATAGCATGATTAGCGGATCAGTCCACCAATATACGTAAAAGTAAGCTCGATAGCTAATGACTGCTGCCAGCCGTCCAGCCGCGACCAGAAGGAGGTACATCGTGTAGGTGTAAAAGATCGGAAAGTGGCGGCGGATATCTCGCAAAATCAACAATCTCGCGAGCCAGGCCTCCAGAGCAACCGAGAGTGCTAGCATGACGGCGTTGGCAGTACTCATTTAAGGTAGGGGCCAGCTTAAACCAGCCCCAAACCTTCAAAACAGCAGTTTTTTAACGGCAGGGTCTGCCAGGAAGGCACAGCGGGGGGAACCCAGGACCGTTAAAGCCTGCCGTGCTTAGGACTTGCGGACGCGGATTTGGATGACAGGGGGGTGAGATTCCTCCTCCACCATCAGCCAAAACGGGGACTGTTCCACCTATCAACAGCACAGTGAGCAGAACCCCCCGGATTATCACCTTTTTCATGTTTTTGCTCCTTTTAGGGTGTTTGGGATAAACACTTGGATGAAGGGAGCATAAAACTTTTCTTATCTTCCGGCGACGGACGTTCGGATGACTATGGTTTGTGAAAACAGCGTGTACGGCTCTCTTGGCTGATAAAATTAAAGGTTTTATCCTTCAGTATGGGAAATACTGGCAGTATGGGAAATACTGGCCGGATCACGGCGGCATTGACGCGGAGCACGGCTCCGGTCTCTTGACATGCGCTACCTTGGGGTAGCAAGATTCTTTAAGATTCCGGAAGGTATCGCGGGAACGGGGGTGTCCGATTTTCGCAAATCTATGAGGCCACGCGCTTCCAAGCAGAAGAGCAAAGGCAAGGCCAGGCCGCTCAAACTCGAACCCCGCCGCCGCGGCCAGGGCGATATCGAGCCCACCACGCCCAGGACTTACACGCTGCCCTTTCAGACCATCCTGGAGATACGTCGCATGGCCCGTGAGTACGGCTCGCAGGGCCGCGCCCTGCAGGTGGGGGCGGAAATCCTGGCGCGACTGCGCAAGCGCCCGGAAGTGGACCCGGTGGATCCGGAACAGCTCATGCGCATGAGCTACAAGCTCACGCCGCGCACCATCAGCCAGATTGACCGGCTCGCCCGCACGGAATACGAAAACGCCGGCGAGGCCATCTCCGCCTGCGTCAAGACGCTGAAAATGAAAAAGATCGGCTGAGCTGTTTCACTCGCGCTAAGATTCCTCGTCTGTAATCTCTGCGATCGCGGCCGGGCTGAAGCTGCGCCGCAGTTCCTCCCACACGGCCTGTCTTGCTTCGGGCGTGTCTTCCAGGCCGTTGGCGGCAAGGAACTCCCGCATGTCGAGGTAAAGCAACCGGCGCTCGTCAACGTACAATCCGGGACCGAGTTGGCGCAGGTCTTTGTGGGACATGATGGGACGTTCGTTTGCCGGTGCTGCCCAGAGACTGAAGCACGGGCGGCCTGACGCGCAAAAATGTGAATACCTTAATGTTGATACCTGTAGGTATCAATCTTAGCATTTCTTCACTTGCCTTGCAACTGCCGGGAAAGTAGGGTGGGTGTCAGCCGGGGATAAACTTTCGGGATCCGTGGCTGCGCTCTGGCACTACACCCCCGCTTACCACCAAGTGAAGTCCAGGGGGCCATTCGGGGCCGCAGGTAGCTGACGCCTGCGGCCCCGGTTTGCGGAACGCCGCCGGATTCATCAACCGAACAACTTCACACCTTCAGGAGCAGCCCTTTTTCTGACTGCGGCTCGCCGCGCTGTGCCACACGGTTCTCGTCGCATGCTCGAGAGACGCACGGAGAAAAACTCAGGCGTGATCACGAAGGGCACGAAGGAAGTGACAAAATGCCGGGCCATCGCCTTCATGCGGCCATCGCATGCTGCTTTTCTGTCCGCCGTGAGTACCTGGCGTACAGCAGCATGACGAGTGGAGACATCAGGGCATAGCAACCGATGGTGGGCAGAGCTGAGCCTTGCGTGTGGATGAATTGCACGGCGAGGAGCAGCGCCAGCCCGGCATTGCGATTCACGTTGCACAGGGCAAACGTTTCTCTGAGTTGCGGATTGGCAAACCGGAGCAGTCTGATGGCCGCAATAGTTCCCAGGGCGAGCAGGATCGCACTGAGTGGAAGCAGGGGTGTGATGAGCTTCAGGGCCGGCCCGAGTTTGTACAAAACCAATGCGAGCAGGCCAAAGAACAAGACGTTGCCCAGCATATTTACGCGCGGCTGCATCCGCCCGGCCCGTTTGGGAGCCAGCCACGCGATTGCCATTCCGAATGCGAGCGGAATGCACTGCCTGAGCATGACCTCTTTCAGAAGCAATGCGGGTGAAATCCAGATATCGCGTTCGTACAGCCTGCCAGCGGCCGCCACGATGAAAGGGATAAAGACCGGGACCATAAGCGCGGCCCATATCTGATAGCTGGCGGCTATCTGCGGATCAAAGCCCTTACGCCGCACATTGCGCGTAATGAGTGGAGCGCCGGGTACTGCTCCTACCATGAACAGTCCCGCAGTTTCCGCCGGGCTCAGGTGAAACAGCGCAGCGAGCAATAGCGCCAGCGCGGGAGGAACGATAAAGGTGGCCAGGATCAGGTTCACCCAGCCGGACCAATCCATGCGTTTCCAATTCGCCGCTACCTCCGTGGGTCTCAGGCTCAGGCCGAGCGAAGCCATCAGCAGGAAAACGGCAACTGGCAGCGCGTAGTGCATGTGGGTTTGCGGTAACGGATCACGCCACCAGGTCTGCAGAAGAGCATTCACTCCTCGCGTCTTCCCGCCCGAGATCCGTCAGTTCGAACCCATCACTCCGGCTCATTTTCCGGTTCAGGCGCGAGGGGGCGACCGGCAGTACGCAACCTCGATGACGATCTGCTCCTGAAAGCAGTGTAGGAAAACGAGCAAGGCTTCAGAACTGTCAACGTTAACAGCGGTTTTGTAATGCATGCCGTTGGTGGGTCCGTGTGACTGCCATCACCTTTCGCGGTGATTTCAATCACAGATTTAGCTCCTCAACCGCATTAATTTGGTTTCCATAGCTGCCCGCCACAGGCATCAGGTACGGATAGGCAAATGCAAGTGAAAGTGCTCCAACGCGTCACCCCGGTACACGCGTTGAGGATTGCAGCTTTGCTTGCCATTTTTTTTTCCGGCATTGCGGCTCCCGGCCAGAACAAAGACTCTTCCAGCCATCGCGATATTCACCGCCTTCTCGAAAGGGCGCAGCAGGGCTACGTGCACGACCAGATGGAACTGGCAATGGCTTTCCATCGCGGGTTGGGGGTGGCTCCTGATGCCGAACAGGCGGCCCACTGGTTTTTGAAGGCGGCCAACATGGGCGAGCCATCGGCTCAAACCTATATCGCGTATTTCTATCTGGCGGGCAGGGGAGTGCCACAGGATTCCGCGCAGGCATTTCGCTGGCTCCAGCGCGCCGCGGTAGAGAATTACGGCCCGGCGGAAATGGGGCTGGGCATCCTTCTGATGAACGGACTGGGAGTCAAACAGAACCTCGAGGACGGAGTGGGATGGATGGTCCGGGCAGCCCGGCAGAATTTTGCTCCGGCACAACTCAACCTGGCGCTGTGCTACCAGAAAGGCGAAGGCATGACTCAAAGCTACCCGGAGATGCTCGCCTGGATGACAAAAGCCGCCCACCAGCATTACGCTCCGGCAGAGTTCCTGCTTGCAACCATGTACGAGGTGGGGATGGGAGTGCGGCAAAGCTACACGGAGGCTGCGCGCTGGTACCGGAAGGCGGCGGAGCGGGGACACGCGGGCGCTCAGAATAACCTTGGCGGACTTTACCTGGATGGCAAAGGAGTGAAGCAGGACAGGCAGGAAGCGCTCAAGTGGTATAGCCGCGCGGCGGACCAGGCTGACAAAACCGGCGCTACCAACCTCGCCTATATCTATGCAAAAGGCGTGGGTGTTCCCCGGGATTTTGCGCTTGCCTACTTCTGGGCGCGCGTTGCCGAACGCAGTTCCGCGCCGGGATCTCTTCCCCTTGCATCAGACTTCGAAAAGGGGCTGAAGAGCTTGATCTCGCCCGATGTGATGCAAAAGACGGAAGCGCAGGTGGACGAATTCTTGCGCGAGCACAGCTTCCAGCACCCCGAGTGGACCCTGGTGGAGATTACTCCCAGGCACGGGGACCTGATCACTAACATTCGTCAGGTAATTCAATAATCTAAAGCCCGCCATCCGGGTGAGCATAGCGCAAGCTGTCTTCCACCCGCCGCCAGGACTGTCAACCTTGCCAGTTGGCTTTCCATCCTGGCCCGTGAAGGATGATAATGTCAGCGGTGGATTCCAATGGCCGATTCATGGAGACAGGATCGAAGCGAAACAGTCGAGCAGCAGTTGCATGCTGCCATATGGGAGGCCATCCGCTATCTGGACTCGCCTACGGACTATCGTGAGTATCTGCCGGTTGCCGGCCGGCCGAAAGATGATCTGCTGATTGGCGATTCGCTCCCGCGTTCAGCCTGGAGCACAGTGTTGCCCCTGTTTGCGATTGCTGCCCTTATCTTCGCGATTCTGCTCTTCGTGCTGCTCATGTGAATCACCAGATGCCGGCTTCTTTGCCTGGGCGTGACTGGCCCGTGCGTACGCGCCGCAGCAACGTGGGGATCGCCAGCCCTGTGCCAATTGCGCCAATCGTGAACATCACACGCAACGTGTACTGGACGGAGGTCACGAGCGGCTGCGCATCGCTCACGGTGGCGGCGGTGGTGAACGCAAACAGGCCAAGGATGGCCTTGGCTGCGATGCTTCCCGGAATCATCGGAATGCACCCGGCAACTCCGAACATATCCTGATAGATACCCGCGCGCAGGCGCATGAACTGCAGGGCGATGCCAACGAGGAGAGCGGCGGCAAACGATGCTCCCACCAGGCTCCAGCCCAGCTCCATGCACCCGGTGCGCACAGCCAGCGCCAGGCCACCGAGAGCGGCGCACCAGGGAAGCAGGCGGAATTCCACATTGAACAGCACGCCGAACCCGGCGGCGGCCAGGGCGCCGAAGGCGATTTGATGCAGGAGGAAAAGCACATCCATCCTTATTGGTACGGTCTCACCACCACGCGGGCGCACCACAGTCCGGCGGCGATAAAGACCAATGTCATGATTACGGTTACGACGCGCGCGCTACCCAGAGTCGGGCGTCCTTCCAGGACGTCATTTTGCGCGTTCACTGCGGGAACGCCCGGAACGAGCAGCAGGATCGATGCAATCATGGCGGCGGCGAGCGTCTCACTACCCGCCCACCGCGCTCCGAATCCGGCCAGCACGGAACCCAGAAATGAGATGAGCATGGTGCAGATATAGGCATTGACGCCGCGCGAGAGCAACCGGCTGCGCAGGTATTGTGCGATCATCGACGCACCCAGCACCGCGCCTGCGCCGAGCCAGTCGACCGCCAGCAAACGCCCGAACGCCGCGCATGCCAGTCCGACCGCGACGGCCGTTACCCAGCGCGGGTGACGCGGAGTCTCCCGCGCGACCCTTATAAGTTCGGCTCGCGTCTGGTCCGTTGTGAATTGCCCGCGCGCCACGTGTCTTGCCAGCTCCCACACTCGCAGGGCCAACTGCTGGTTGACGCCCAGCATGCCTACGTTCCTCATGCGCGTGATGCCGGAGCTGCCAATCCCGATGGTAATGGACAGAGATGCATAACCGGCGCGGAGGTGGACTCGCTCGGCGCCGAGGCCGCGCGCGACCATCCCCATCACCTTCTCCACATTCCTGGTGCTTGCGCCCGATTCCATCAGCAGGCGGCCGGCATCCAGAGCCACCATGGCAGTCGGCTCCAATGAGGGGAAAGTCTTGTCAGCGCGCAACTGGCCCGTGCCTGCCATCCCCTCGAATATTAAGCCCGCGCTGGTCTGGCACACGCTGTCACTTTTGCCAGTTGTTGGC
>JBLMYN010000052.1:0-3615 GCA_050258305.1 Actinomycetota bacterium | reverse complement strand
CGCGGCGGATTGCCCAGGTAAAGCTTCTTTGCCTGCCACGGCAGAAGGCCTTCTTTGATCTGCTCGGGGAAGCGATTCGGGTCGGCCGCGGCGCGGAAAGCTTCGTGTGCCAGGATCGCCGATGCCTGATGGTGCCCATGCCCGTCGCGCGGCGTGCCGCTGAAACGGCTGGTGACAACATCCGGCCGGGACGTGCGAATGGCGCGCACCACGTCGCCAAGCGCAATCTCATGGCCATGCCACTTGTTGAAGGTTTCCTCGGCGGTCTTGGAGAAGCCGAAATCAATTACGTGGCTGAAGCGCTGCCGCACGTGGTAATACTTGCCGGCCTGGAGCAGTTCCAGCGTGCGCAGGATGCCGAGCTCGTCCGGGCTCGCCGTGCCGAACTTGTTCTGCCCGCCCTCGCCGCGCGTAAGCGTGAAGAGCAACGCGGAAACGCCGTTGCCGCGCGCCTCCATCGTGAGCATTCCACCATCTTCATCATCAGGATGAGCCACCACCTGCATGAAGCGCGCCGTGGTCTTGAGTTTTGTCAGAAGCTGATAAAGATGCAGCGCGCCGCGATCTTCGGGCAGCGGCTGCGTATCTGACTGTGAAATCTGAACAAGCAGTAAAAATGCCAGTGCGCAGAGAAGCGCGCGTGTGAGCCTGACGGGGTTCAGGGACATGGCCAGTATTGTCGCTGCTGGAGCGTCTTTGCGCAAATCGCAAAAGCGGGGAATCCGTCAGTTTCGCTGCTGGTCCAGCATCTCGCGGATTTTGCGCGCGAGTTCTTCAAGCTCAAAAGGCTTTTCCAGAAGCACGTCGCCGCTCTCAAGCGAACCGTCACTGCCAAAAGCCTCATCTGTAAACCCGGAGACGTACAGCACCTTCATGCTGCTTCGGGTTTTCTTGAGCGTGAGCGCAAGCTGGCGGCCGTTGATGCCCGGCATCACCACATCCGTAAGCAGAAGATCAATTTCGCCTGCGAACTCCTGCGCCACCTCCATCGCCTCTTCCCCGCTGGCGGCCGGCAGCACCCTGTAGTTCAACCTCTCCAGGAACTCACGCGAGAGTTCGAGCAGATGCGGCTGATCTTCCACCAGCAGGATGGTCTCGGCGCCGCGCAGCGAGTCGAGCGATTCCCGATTGAGTTCCGGCACTTCATCTTCCGTGAGCCGCGGCAGGTAGATGCTGAAGGTTGTACCTGCGCCCGGCCTGCTCTGCACAAAAATAGCGCCGCCGCTCTGGCTCACGATCCCGTAGACGGTTGCCAGGCCCAGCCCCGCGGCTTTGCCGAACTGACGCGTGCTGAAGAAGGGTTCAAAAATCCGCGCCTGCACCTGCGGATCCATGCCCACGCCGGTATCGCTCACGCGCAGCAGCACATAACCGCCGGAAACAAGCCCGGGAAACTGGTGAATGTCGCCTTCGGCCAGGTCCACGTTGTCGAGAGTCAGCCCCAGCTTTCCGCCGTGAGGCATGGCTTCCCGCGCGTTCACTACCAGGTTGGCGATGATCTGCTCGATCTGCGTGGAATCCGCCCGCACCCAGGCCGGTTCCGCTGCGGAAACGAACATGGTTTCAATGCCTTCGCCCATGACCCGCGCGAGAACCTTTACGGTTTCGGCTACGACAATATTCAGGTCCAGGACCTGCGGCATCAGGACCTGGCGGCGGCTGAAGGCCAGGAGCTGCCGTGTCAGGCTGGCGGCCTTTTTTGCCGCCACGCGGATTTTTTCCACGTACTCGCGAGCTTGTCTGCTCTTCGTCATGGGCTGCAGCAGTTCCGAATAGCCCAGGACCATGGTGAGCAGGTTGTTGAACTCGTGCGCAGTGCCGCCGGCCAGCCGCGCCAGCGCTTCCAGCTTCTCGGCCTGGCGAAGCCGCTCTTCGGATCGGTGCAGCAAATCCTGAGCACGGTTGTGCTCGGTGACGTCGCGCACCACGGCAATCACGCTGGCGTCGCCGTCCGTGCGGAACGGGCTCAGGCTGATCTCCACCGGAAAGAGCGTGCCGTCCTTTTTCTGCGCCTTCAACCGCAGTCCTATTCCCATGGGACGGCTGCGCGGGTGCTGCAAATAAGCTGAGCGATGCTCGCTGTGTCCTGCGCGCATGCCCGCCGGAACCAGCATCTCCACAGTCTGTCCGCGGAGTTCATCGCGGCTGTAGCCGAAAATGCGCTCCGCCGCCTCATTCGCCAGAGCAATGCGGCCCTGGCTGCCGATCTCCAGAATGGCGTCCGGCGCCGCCTCCAGAAGCCGCTGAAAGCGCTTTTCCGCAGCGAACCTCAGCGCTGCCTGGTCCACGCCCGCACGCTGGGCCATGTCATAGAGAACCGAGCAGCTCATCAGGAACTCGCCATCAGCATCGGTGACGGCCGTTGAATTCAGCACAACAGGGAAGAGCGTGCCGTCCTTACGTATGAAGACCAGCTCCACGTCGCGTGCCGAACCTTCCGCCTTGAGCTGCGGAAATCCGCGATGAAACTCCGCCAGGCTTTCCGGCGTCAGCAGCTCCTGGACTTTCTTCTTGCCCACCAGCTCTTCCCGCGTGTAGCCCAGCCAGCCAAGCTCCGTGTCGTTCACGTGCAGAAACGTGCCATCGGCATCCACACTGTGGAAGCCAACGGGTGCGCGGTTGAACAGGAGCTCAATCGGTCCCAGTGACGCGCTGGGGACAGTCCGAGGCACAGGCGCTGAGGGCCACCTTTCGGCGTTAGTTTCGGGGTGTCTGATGAAACAATTCCATCTCACTTAAATCTTAGCTGTGATCTCTATCACAGATTCTGAAACACTGTGTGTAAAACGCGTGTAAGCATTGACTTAGGGAAGCGCTGGAAAAATCACCTACGCGTTTCTTTCAGGTAAATACCCTACTCTGCGATAGCTTTCTTTGGCTTCATCGGCTCCTTAAGAAATCATCGTGCATCCGCCTCGCATCCGATGCCAAGCTTCGATTCTCTCCGCCTCCTTTCTTCACCTCACCTCACTCCACCCATCCGTCTGTGCCTGGGCAATGCGTTTCGCGGTAAGATGGCTCCAAGCCACCCCCGATGCCTGCCCGGTTCCCACTCCCGCTCGCGCCCATGCTCTTTGCGCTGTTGTGCGCGATGGCCGTTCCGCCCGCAGCCGGCGCCCAGGAGAACACAAAGCAGCAGCACCCGTCGTCTTACATCGCCGGGCTCTTTCGCTCCGCCAACTTTGATCGCCTCGCCGCCGAAGGCCGCCGCGATGAGATCAAGTGGAACGTCCGCACTCTCGTCCACGGGCTTTCCATCCAGCAGCGTATGGTGGCCCACATTGAGATCGACATCCCCGGCAGCGAGCTGGTGAAGCGCTCCGGCGACGGCCAGCTCATCGCGCTCGCTCAGGTGGAAGACTCCGCAGGCCATCGCTACCGTGACTTCGGCTTCATCGATCTCAAGCCCGTGAAGTCCCGGCTCAAGAATCAGACATGGGAGAGCACGTGGGAAGCCTTCGCCCTGCCCGGCCGCTACAAAGTCAGCCTGCTGCTGTACGATCCGCGATCCGGAGAGCACAGCTTCATCCGCACCCGTCTCCACGTGCCGGCCGTCAAGCATGATCCATTTTCCGCGATCTGGCAGGGCGTCCCTGCCTGGGAATTCTGGGCCCC
>JBLMYN010000051.1:0-6376 GCA_050258305.1 Actinomycetota bacterium | reverse complement strand
GAGAGCCAGGCGGGCGACGCGACCAATGAAATTCTTGCCATCGCAAAGTCACGAGACGTCAAAGCCGCCGCCGCCAACAGCCCCAATCTGGAACAAAGCCTTCCCGCAATCATCAAAGCGGCTGAGTCACGGCTTAAGGACATCAAGAGCAGCCAGGACTCACGAACAAAGACAGTGGCAGAACTGAGGAAAGGACTGGCAGAGTTTCTGGGTAAATGAAGGACCTGAGGTCTTGCGCGATCCGGAGCCTTCGCTGCTGTTCCCAATCACGGTCTTCCGGGTATGGGAACTGATGTCAGCCGGCTGCCGGGTCTTGAAGGCTGGGAAGGATACACATCCTCTCCGTTCACGTTGCGGATGTATCTCACCGATGGGTGTCAGTTCTCTATTCCTCGGGCCGCCGAGCCTTTCCAGCTACGGGTAAACTTGGGTACATGTTTGCCTCTGTCCAGGGCACAAGTCCAAGCCAGATTACCAACTTACCACTCGTACTTATCCGAGCCCTTGTTCCTGCATCTTCTTTCTCAAGCTCAGCGGCCGCATGTCTGTCCACACTTCCTTGATGTAGGCCAGGCACTCTTCCTTGGTGCCGCTCTTACCGGCATCCTTCCAGCCTAGAGCGTTCTCCCGATGGGCCGGCCAGATCGAGTATTGTTCTTCGTGATTCAGCACAACTTTATAGATCGTCTTGTCTTCGTTCTCTTCAGGCATGACAGTTCTCCTCCGTAGGAGTTGAATTACACTGATTTCTGCAGCAGTTCCAGAGTGAGCTGGTTGAGACGGACTGGATCAGCAACTTCCGACCCTTCGGCCAGCAGCGCCAACTCGAACAGGATTTCCATCGAGTCATTTACCAGGGGATCGTCGGCGTTGGATTGAAAGCGTTCATAGAGGCGCGTGATCAGCGGATGGTCCGCGTTCAGCTCCATGATACGGCGTGTTTTGGGCCCTCCACCCTTACCTCTCTGCAGCAGGCGCTGCAGGTGGGGACTTTCTTCGTGCTCATCTGTCACCAGGCAGGCGGGTGAATCCACCAGGCGCGTCGAGAGTTGGATCCGTTTTACATATGCGTCCAATTTCTTCTGAGCAGCTTCCAGAAATTTTGCGTACTCCTCTTCTTTTTTCTTGAGTTCCTCTTCCCGCTGCTTTTTTTCCTCCTCGGTCCCCAGGGAAACTTTGCCTTTGGTGACCGATTTCAACTTCTTGCCTTCAACTTCAAAGAGCGACTGCACCATCAGTTCGTCCACCGGATCGGTGAAATAGAGCACCTCATAGCCCTTCTGTCGTGGCGCTTCCAGGTGCGGCGAGTTTTCAACCACCTTGCGTGATTCGCCGGTCAGATACAGGATTTCCGTCTGCTCCGGTTTCATCCTGTCCACGTAGGCTTTAAAGGTGGTCAGCTCTTTGGGATCGTTCGAGGACTCAAACAGCAGAAGAGGAAGCAGTTTTTCCTTGTTCTCATAATCGGAGCTCACGCCTTCTTTTACGGCTTTTCCAAACTCGCCCCAGAACGTCAGATATTTTTCGTTTTCCTTGTCCTTCATTTCACTGAGCGCATCCAGCACCTTGCGCGTCAGCCATTTGCGAATCTGTGTAATGTGGCGGTCCTGCTGCAGTCTCTGCCGGGAGATGTTGAGGGGCAGGTCAGTGGAATCAACCACGCCTTTGATAAATCGCAGGTAGCGGGGAAGCAGGTCCTCGCACTTGTCCATTACCATCACGCGCCGGGCATAGAGCCGCAGGCCCGCTTCACTGCCGTGGTAGAAAAGGTCATAGGGCGCCTTTGACGGAATGAACAGGAGCGCCTCATATTCGAACGTCCCTTCGGCTTTGAGCGGCAGTACTTTCAGCGGCTCGGTCCAGTCGTTGGAGACGTGCTTGTAGAACTCGTTGTAATCGCTGTCGCTCACCTCCGACCGCGTCCGCGTCCAGATGGGCTTCATCGAGTTCAGCGTTTTGGTTTCAATCTTGATTTCTTTGCTCTGGTCCTCCTCCACGCCGGGCTCCTGCGCCGGCCCTTCGTAGATGATGGGATAAGCAATAAAATCCGAGTACTTGTGCACGATCATCGAGAGCTTCCAGCGATCGGTGTAGTCCTCGACCCCGCTTTCCGCATCGGGTTGTTTCAGATGCAGGGTGATCTCCGTTCCGCAGCCTGCCTTTTTCGCTTCCGCCAGGGTGTAATTGCCGTCCCCTGCGGACTCCCAGCGGATAGCCTCGGTCTGGCCGGCCCGGCGCGTAACGATGCTCACCTTGTCCGCGACCATGAATGCCGAGTAGAACCCCACGCCAAACTGGCCAATCAGCTCCGCAAACGCTTCCGCTGATTGCGTTTCCTTCACGCGTTTGCGCAACTCCTGCGTTCCAGAGCGGGCAATGGTGCCAATGTGATCAATCAGTTCCTGGCGGCTCATGCCGATTCCAGTGTCGGCAATCGTCAGGGTGCGGGCCGCCACGTCCGGCTTCAGCCGTATCTCATATGTGTGGTCGGCGGGAACCAGGTCTGTGTTGGTGAGCGCTTCAAAGCGCAGCCGGTCCAGCGCATCTGAGGCGTTGGAGATCAGCTCTCGCAAAAAGATCTCTTTTTGCGTATAGAGCGAGTGGATCATAAGGTTCAAAAGCTGCGTGGTTTCAGCCTGAAATTGAAAGGACTCGACCGTGGGGGCTGTTGCCATGATTGTTTCTCCTGGAGGGTATGCCAGTAATCGCATGGCCCGGCAGACAGATTCTTTAAGGCCTATATTCTACCTAGACAGTTCAGTTCAGGAAAGTGGCATCTCATCCAAGCATCTACCGGTTCCCTGGCCCATAGGAAAACTACAGATCCATCCCTGCAAGACCCGTATAGCGGCTAGGTTTGCGATTAGCTTCAAGATCCCGGCACCGAACCGGCGCGCTAACTGAAGTAGTTAGTATCTTCAATCGCAACGGAGCGCCATCATCGGGTCCACCTTGGTCGCCCGCAAGGCGGGAATCAGCGTGGCCGTGAGAGCAATCGCGGCCAGCAGCACTGACACGCAGATGTAAGTCAGCGGATCCAGCGCCGACACGCCCACCAGGAAGGAGCCTGCTACCTGCCCGATTCCCCCAGCCGCCAGGCCTCCCAGAGCAATGCCGATGGCGAGAATGACGAGCCCCTGCTTCAGTATTCCGCTGACGATCTGATTTCGTTGCGCCCCCAACGCCATGCGGATGCCAATCTCCCGCGTCCGTTGCGCCGTCGAGTAAGAAATGACGCCATACACTCCGATGACTGCCAGCACCAGGCCCAGCCCGCCCAGCAAAGTGGCCAGCCCTGCTCCGAGTCGAAAGAGAAACAAGCCGTTGATTCCGTTCAGCACGGTCTCCATAGTGGTTACGTCGTACACGGGCATTGCCGCATCCATCTGATGAATGATCTCCACCACTGGCCTGGCCAACGCGGCCGGGTCGCCCGCTGTACGCAACTGGAGCGTCTGTTTCGACTTGTAATCCTGCGCCAGAGGGATGAAGTAGTGCAGCGTATCCTGTCCCAGGATGTCGTCGATCTGCGCATTGCGCGCCACGCCTACAACCTCTACTACATGGCTCGTGTCCGGATCATCCAGCCGCTTGAAGCGCTTGCCGATCGGCTCCTGTCCCGGCCAGAGCTTCTCAGCCATGCGCTGGTTGACGATGGCCACCCTCTGTGACGCAGCATCGTCAGCAGCGGTGAACATGCGTCCCCGCAGCAACCCGATGCGCATGGTCTTCAGAAAATCCGCTGTGATGCCGCTGTAGTATGCTTCGGGCCTGGTCTTGCCTTTCTTCACGCCCTCAATCTCCAGTTCCGAGCCAAAGACCTCTTCTCCCAGAGGAACAGCGTTCGTCAAGCTGGCCGACTCTACTCCGGGTAGCGCGTTCACCCGCTGCAACAGGTCCTTGTAGAAGTGCCGTCCCCGGGCTTCTTCATATCCCGCGCCATGTGGGTCCATGCTGAAATTCATTACGTTATGCGGATCGAATCCGAGGTCGGCGTGCTGGGCATGCCACAGGCTGCGCACGAATAATCCGGCGACAACCAGCAGCGTCAGGGAGACCGCAACCTGCCCTGAAACCAGGATGGTGCGGAACCGCTGCCGCCGCGGGCTCGTTTGCGCACCGCCCTCGCGCAGCACGTCACGCACATCCACACCTGACGCGCGCCACGCCGGCGTGACGCCGCCTACCACCGCTACCAGCAGAGCCGCCGCAAACGCATAGCTGTACACCCGCCAATCCATGCTGAAGTTCAGCGTGATCGGCAGGCCGTCGCCCACACCCAGATGCATGGATCCTACCCATGCGCTCACCGCAGCGCCCAGGGCGATTCCTCCGGCACAGCCCAGCATGGCCAGCAGAAGAGTCTCCGTCATCACCTGGCGTATCAACCTTCCACGTGCGGCGCCCAGAGCGGTGCGCATGGCCATCTCGCGGCTGCGCACTACCGCCCGCGCCAGCAGCAGGTTGGCTACGTTCGCCCCCGCCAGCACCAGCACCAGACCCGCCAGCGTAAGAAATAGTGCGGAGACAGTGGGCAACGGATTTTCGCCGGTGGAGTTGGTTACGCCGATGCCCAGCTTCACCGTTCGAATGAAAATGTCCTTGTTGTATTTCGGGTCCTCGGCGGCGAGCCGCTGCGAGATCACCGCCATGGTCGTATTGGCCTTGCCCAGATCCGCCCGGTCCCTGAGCCGCCCGATCATCAGCACGGCCAGACGCTCGGGGCGCTCCAGCATGTCGCGCATCTCCTGATTCTTGAGTTGCTCCGCGATTCCCATGGGCAGGAACCCGTGAACGCCAATCATGGTTGTGGTGCCTGTAAATCCTTCCGGCGTCACTCCGGCAATGGTCAGCGGCTGGCCATCAATCGCGATCTTCTTTCCTACCACGCTGGGATCGCCATTGAACTGTGACTTCCAGAACGAATGCGTCAGCACGATGGCCTGATCGTGCCCTACCAGCTTGTCATCGGGGGCAAAGAAGCTTCCCATCTCTGGTTTGACTCCCATCACGCTGAAGAAGTTGGTGGTCACATAGTCCACCCACATGTTGCGGCTCTTGCCCTGGCTGTTCATGCCCTCCATCTGGAATTCGTGAACGCCCGCAATGTCCGAGAAAACGTCGTGCGACTCGCGGCGTATCTCCATGAAGTTGGGGTAGGAGAATCCGTTGCTCCAGCTCAGGTTCTGGTGGGCGACGAAATAGGTGAGCTGCTCCGGCTTCTGCGCGTGTACGGGACGGAACACGAAGGCGTTCACCATGCTGAAGATCGCGGTGTTCGCGCTGATTCCCAGCGCAAACGTCAGCACGCACGCCAGAGCGAATCCCGGGTTCTTGCGCAGGCTGCGAGCTCCATGGCGCAGGTCGTTCCAGAAGGTCTCCAGCCAGAATCCGGCGCGCGCTCCACGCACCTGCTCCTTCACCTGCGTGATCCCACCTGACTCCGCCTTTGCCTGCCGCACGGCTTCTTCGGGAGCAACACCTTGCGCCATCTTGCGTAGCGTCTGCTCCTCGACAAACGAGTTCAGTTCAGCATCCAGCTCGCGTTCTACCTGCTTGCGGTGGAGAAAGTTCCTGATCAGACTGCGAATTCGTGCCAGCATGTGGACCTCAATCCGTCTCCATCGCCCTTGAAACCGCGAGCGATATGGTCTTCCAGCGTTGCGTCTCCGCCTGCAGTTGCTTGCGCCCGGCGCCGGTCAACTCGTAGAACTTCGCCCGATGCCCTGCCCGCGTCTCTCCCCAGGCCGACTTCAGCCAGCCCCGCTCCTGCATGCGGTGCAAGGCGGGAAACAGCGACCCTGCGCCAACCTGAAACGTCCCGCGCGTCACCTGCTCAATCCGGTCTGCGATCCCCACGCCATGCAGCGGCCCCAGCGCCAGCGTCTTCAGGATCAGCATGTCCAGCGTGCCTTGCAGCAACTCTGTCTGTCGTGCGCCCACGTTGCAGCTCCTTGAGGGATTATATGCTATCGACATTCGATATCGATTGATCATACTCCAGTCCGCGCTGCTGTCAAACACTATATCGGATTCCCTGTTGTCTGATCTCCAGAGCAACTGGAGGACACTCACCCCGTCAATGACCGCTGGGACCATTACCTTGGTTAATGACCTTCGGGCTCTAACCGGCAACAGCTCCCTCGTGATAAAGATTGCGTAACGATTTTGCCGTTGCCACTTCCTGTATTGCTTCGCTCCCAAGCCATCTGCTGGCGATTGCACGAATCCCGGAATAACCGGTCAGTCGGAGTGTGTTTGGAATGGGCCATGTAAAGGTCTTTTTATCGATTGCCACTGTTGCTGTGCTCAGCGCTTGTAGCGGACCTCGCTATTTGAATGCCGGCGCCGGGATAAGCAACGGCTCTCCGCTGCA
>JBLMYN010000050.1:0-3405 GCA_050258305.1 Actinomycetota bacterium | reverse complement strand
CTATGTCCCCGGTTCAAACTGTCAACCATGTGCCCGGTTTGTACCACTGTGTGGCACAGCCGCCCTCGGCTGTGCGGAAGGCTCATGATCAGCAAATGGCGCCGGCTCAGGTGGAATCGATTGCAGGGTCTGGTCAAATCGTGGCTACATGAAACGACAGGACGCACATGCGAGGGTGCGCCTTCCTTCTTTTTCGGGAAGAGTGTTGGTGGATCCGAGATCTGTTTGAAGTTTCTGGTTAGCTTCCGCAGAACAATGGCGGTGCTGATCCTTCACCCGCGCGTAAGCAGTTCAATCAAGAAGGCGGTGTAGTCATGCGCGGGTTCAGGCTGTTGCTTTCAGAAGGAAAAAGGCCTCTCAGTTAACCCCGTTCGGCTTCTCGCGGAGAAAAAACTCACTCAAGCACAGCCGGGGGCGGCTGTGCCACACATGTGTAGTAGAGCTTCGATCTCGGCCAGAGAGCGCGAGGCATTTTCATGCCGTTGATTACCTCAGTGTTCCTCTGTGGCCTCTGTGGTAAAAACTCAGTCTTCCGTTGGTTTCGCCCCTTCGGCCAGTTCCGCGCGCGCCAACTCGAGAAAGGCCGATGCCGTCCGGGGCAGGCTCCGGTCCTTGCGATAAATCAATCCCAGCTGCCGCCACAAGTTGAGCCCTTCTACTTCGAGCAGGCGCACTTCGCCGCGGCGCACATTCTCACGCGCGAACGAGGCGCACATGAAAGACACGCCGAAGCCGTCGCGCACGAATCGCTTGATCATCACCACGCTGGTCAATTCCATGGTGATGTTCAGGTTTTCGCGATAAGGCCGCAGTTGCTTTTCCATCAGCTTGCGGATGGAGCCGGTGCGGGGAAGAATGATGGGCTGCTGCGCAAGCTGTTCGAGCGTTACCGAGCGCTGCTTGAACAAGGGACTTGCCGGGCCCACCATGAGCAGAAGCCGGTCGCGGAAGATTGGGACAACTTTCAGGCTGGGCGACTTCACGGGAATGCTGACCACGCCCAGGTCCACTGCGCCCTGCTCGACTTTTTCCGTCACCTTGTGGGAGAAACTGCGGTACACACTGATGCGTACCTGACGGTATTTCCGGTGATACCTCGCCAGCACCTTCGGCAGCACGTAAAGAAATGTCCCTTCATTGGCGCCCAGGGAAAGCGTACCGGTAGGGATATTGTGGTGCTCCGAGCCGGCGTGCAGAGATTTTGCCTGCAGCGTGAGCATTTGCCGGGCGTAGTCAAGCACCACTTCGCCTGCCGGCGTGAGGCGTACGGATTTGGCCGTGCGGTCAAACAGTTTCTGCCCGTACTCCTGCTCAAGGTGGCGGATCTGGGCGCTGACCGCAGGCTGCGAGCGCAAAACCTTTTCCGCGGCCCGGGAAAAACTTCCCAGTCGCGCGACTTCAATAAAGGTCCTGAGCTGATCAAAATCCATAACTACTGTCGAGACACGAGCGACCAAGCTCAGACGATGCTTGAGCTTGTCTCTGGAAGTCCAACATTAGTTCGAATTCCTCTTTCCTGCAACTTTCGCTGGTGTGATTGTTGCGCAAACCGGGGCCGGTTTCCCGCCGGCGGAAAGGACGTGGTAGTTTAGGAAACCGGAAAAAGAAATGTGAAAGGAGCCGTGCAATGGCTGCACTTGCCGCCGGAAAAGAATCCAGTCTTCAGCGCACCAACGAGCGTGGCATGGCCACAGGCTTGACGGTGCTCACGATCCGCCGCGAGGGTGAGCTACGTCTGGCGGCAAAGACCAGCAAGGGCATTCTCGATGTCCCGCAGACGGCCAGGTTGTTGCGCGTGCATGCGCCCGCCACTCTCGACGATCTGCTGCAGAACGAAGACGGGCCCAGCCTCAATGCTCTGGTGGATGCCGCAGACAAGTCGAACAACTCGAATGATGCACAGGCCGCGTGGCTGGAAGAAGATGCAATTGAATTTGGCCCTCTGGTGAGCCGTCCGGGGAAGATTATCTGTGTGGGGTTGAACTACCGCCATCATGCCCAGGAGATCGGCGCGCCCATCCCGAAGCAGCCGGTGCTGTTCAGCAAGTACAACAACACGCTGAGCGCGCACAACAGTAAGCTCAAGCTGCCGGTACACGTGGCCACAAAGTTCGATTATGAAGTTGAGCTCGTGATTGTAATGGGCAAACGAGCGTACAACGTGAGCGAAGCCGAGGCGCTCAAGTATGTGGCGGGCTACGCTACGGGCAACGATTTTTCCGCGCGCGACCTGCAGCTTGAAACCGGCGGCCAGTGGATGATCGGCAAGACGCCGGACGGCTTTGCCCCGCTCGGGCCTTACATGGTCACAGCCGACCAGATCGATCCTGACAACCTGAAAGTGGAATGCCGCGTGAACGGCGAGACGCGCCAGTCATCCACCACAGCGGATTTCATCTTCAACACGGCGCAGATGGTGAGCTACATATCGAAGTTCATCACGCTGCAGCCGGGAGACATCATCTTTACGGGAACGCCTGAAGGCGTGATCCTGGGCAAGCCGAAAGACAAGCAGGTATGGCTTAAAGCGGGAGACAGGATTGCCTGCAGCGTGGAGAAGCTTGGCGAGCTGAGGTTTGAGCTGGTTTAGGCGGCCGAGACCGTTCCGGAGACCAGGTGTACGTCGCGTCCGAGCGCTGCCATCTTGTGCTCCGCGTCTTTCAGTACGGCCAGGCGCGCGTCTTCAATGCCGAGAGCGGGAATGACCGTAATGGTTCCCAGCAGCTCCGCGAGTTCGAAATAAGCGCGGCGGCATTTCTCCATGAACTCCACCGGATACTCGGGCTTGCGGGCGTAGGCGGCCACAGGATCGGCATCGAGCAGATAGGCGATATCCGGGGGCGGCGCCAGCGATTGCACGAATTTTATGAAAGCCCGGCTGAGTGGGTTCTCGAGATTCAGGTTCGAGAGTTCGTCAAAGATGTAACGGTCAAGGATGATGACATCTGTGCGGGAGTTGCGTTTTGCGCGGGCAACGATGCGGCGCAGGTTGAGAGCGTCCAGCAGGTACAGAAAGTGGCGGGCCAGGGTGAGATGCCAGCCGCGCATGTTCTTGTCACGGCGATTCACCGGCTTCCCCGGCTCGCCGATTCCACGTTCGCTCTTATAGACCTTGTGAACAAAGCCTTCGCGGTACTTTACGCCCACCACCACGTTGTCCCAGAAGGCCAGCAGACTGGTGGTCATGCCGGCAGCATGCAGGGCGGAACGCAGGTTCTCAATCTGTGTGGATTTTCCTGAGCCGTCCACGCCGGAGAAGCTGATGAGCAGGGGTCGATTTGTAGCGCTGGTTGTCATAGCGAATGGGCCCTTTTGCTGATTATTTTGGCGTTCCCGCTGCCGCGTTTGGAGGCGTGGAAGGCGTACCGCGGCTGAGGGCATAGATTGTGCCCGCAGCCACGCCGG
>JBLMYN010000049.1:0-2705 GCA_050258305.1 Actinomycetota bacterium | reverse complement strand
CCTACTGGTGGGAAGTGCAGTCTGTTGACGATAACGGCAAGGCCTCGGCGGCGAGCGAGCGCAACAAATTCTCCGTAGTCCCCTATGCAGAAAGCGGGTCCAAGCTACCTGTGGAGATTGTTGCCCTCATCCAGCATGGACACGTTTTTGAAATTAAGGGGCAGACCGAACCGGGAGCGCGGGTAATGGTTAACGGACAAGAGGTGGCGATGATCAATCCAGACGGATCATTCCATCACTTCACCAACCCGCTGCCCACAGGTGAAAACTGGATTACTGTTACGGCACAGAACTCGAAGGGGCAGTATGGCGTGGCCTCGCGTTCTGTCGATATCCAGTAAAATCCTTATTGCTCAAATTAGGTTTTTGCTTCAGAGTAGAGGGTCTCCACACAGGATTTTGAGGTAAGGAGTTCGTGGCCGTTGTGACGGAGGCGGCTGTCTGTCTGTGGGCCGGGTCGTCCAGGAAATTTGAGAGAAAGAAGCGGGTATGTCTTCAAACGGTTTTAAATCTGAGAACTCGCGGATTCATAATCTGCGCTCACTGTTCAGCATGTTTTCCAGTGATCTCGCGATCGATCTGGGAACGGCCAACACGCTGGTGTATGCCAAGGGCAAAGGCATCGTCGTCAATGAGCCTTCCATCGTGGCCATCAACAAGAACACCGGCGAGGTGGAGGCTGTCGGCAAAGAAGCCAAGGAAATGCTGGGCCGGACACCGGGAAACATCGTGGCCATCAAACCCATGAAGGATGGCGTGATCGCTGACTTCAAGGTCACTGAGAAGATGTTGAATTATTTCATTCAAAAGGCGCACAACCGCAAGATGCTGGTTCATCCGCGGATCGTGATTGGCGTTCCTTCTGAGATCACCCAGGTGGAAAAGCGCGCCGTCATGGATTCAGCATATCGCGCCAAAGCGAGTGAAGTGCACCTGGTGGAGCAGGCGATGGTGGCTGCGATCGGCGCCGGCCTGCCGATCACCGAGCCCAGCGGCAACATGGTTGTGGATATTGGTGGCGGGACCACGGATATCGCGGTGATTTCCCTCAGTGGAATCGTCTATTCGCGGTCAGTGCGCATGGCTGGGAACCAGATGGACGAAGCCATCATGAATTACCTGAAGTGCAAATATAACCTGTTGATCGGCGAGCGCACCGCCGAACAGATCAAAATTGAGATTGGCTCCGCCTATCCCCTGGATAAGCCCCTCACAATGGAAATCAAGGGCCGTAACCTGATTGAGGGAGTGCCCAAGACCATTACCATTGATGACAGCGAAATCCGCGAGGCGCTGTCCGAATGCATCAGCACCATCATGAATGCCATCCGCGTAGCCCTGGAGCGTACGCCGCCCGAGTTGAGCGCGGACATCAGTGACCGCGGCATCGTTCTCACCGGTGGCGGTGCGCTGCTCAAGAATCTGGATAAACGCATCCGCGAAGAAACGGGCCTTCCCGTCTCCATTGCGGATGATCCGCTGGCCAGCGTGGTGCTGGGCACAGGCAAAATGCTCAGCGATTTCAAGCTGCTGCGGAAGATTTCTATCGATTAAAATTGTGTTCATGGGAAGGGGCGGCCACGAGAGCTGGCGCCCCCTGACCGGCCCTCCTCAAAAACAGCATGGAAAATTTCTTCAGCCGGTACAAGAACCCGCTCGCCCTGATGGCGATTCTGTTCATCCAGGTTGTCGCGCTTGCAACGCAGGTCAAGCGGCCGGAACGCAGCAGCGGCGCTGCCGCATCGGGAGGGACCCGGCTCATTCGTGTGTGGACGGTGACTGCAATCAGCCCGTTTGAGCGCGCCCTGGTGTCTACCGGGAGTTTCATCCGCAGGAATTTCCATAGCTACATTGATCTCCATAATGTGCGGAAGCAGAACCAGGAATTGCAGGATGAAGTGGCGCAACTCAAGCTGCAGCAGGTGCGCCTCCAGGCGGATGCAGATCAGGCGAGGCGGCTGCGCGCGTTACTGGGCTTCACACAGCGCTACGTCGGGCAATTGCTGCCTGCGCAAGTGATTGGAACCAGCGGCACCGAGCTGTCGCACATGATCCAGATCGATAAAGGTTCGACCAGCGGCATTAAAGTCGACATGCCGGTGATCACTCCCGATGGCCTGGTCGGCAAAGTCAAAGATGTGTTTCCCTATGCGTCTCTGGTGCTTCTGATCAGCGACCGTGATAGTGGCGCCGGAGTCATTCTCGAAAATACCCGCCTGCAGTCCGTGTTGCGCGGCAGTCCTCGCGGGGATCTGCGCCTGAGTGACATCATGGCTGACGAAAATGTTGCTCCAGGTGAGGCCGTTGTCACCAGCGGGGGAGATGGCATATTTCCCAAGGGGCTCCCGGTGGGTACCGTGCTAAGAGTATCCCCTGATCATGACAACCAGCCCTTTCTTGCCGTCACTGTGAAACCGGCTGCCCGCCTCAGCCGCCTGGAAGAAGTGCTGGTAGTGACAAAGATCGCCCAGGATCGTTCCAGCCAGAGTGCCGTCACAGGCGGTGTGCGTGCCGCCGACATTCTTTCAGAACGGTTGCCCAGCGTCCCCAAGCCAGAGGACAAGAAAAAGGCCGAGGTTCCCAAGTCGGGTGCCACGCCTTCTCCGGCAGCAGCGTCGCATGCCGGAACAGCGACCCCGGCCAGTCCGGCAGCCGTCGGCGGCTCCCCCAATGCGGCAACTGCTGTCAAATCGGGAGAAGGCAAC
>JBLMYN010000048.1:0-3109 GCA_050258305.1 Actinomycetota bacterium | reverse complement strand
GCAATTTCCCGCGTTGTGGCTGCAGCTCACCTTCGCTTCTGGAAGCGTAACTCTCGGTGAAAAGGAATTTCAGGCGTCACCCGGCCATCTTAAGCGGGACAGAAACTCCCCGAAAGTTGGCTCATCCGGAAACATGGATTCATACCGGCCCCCTGTGGCCCCGTCGCACTAGAATGGAAGCATCTGGAGAGGAGAAATGCCAATCCTCGATTGGCCGCAATGTCCGGCGGTAGAGAGGGCTCCCGGCAAGGTGAGCGGAGCGTGGGTGCTCCGCGGTACGCGCATGCCTGTTGCCACCATCCTCGAAAACCTTGAGGCAGGCGCCAACATTAATGACATTCTAAAGTGGTTTGATGGCTTGGATCGCGAGCAGGTCAAGGCGGTGATCGAGTTCGCCGCGCGCAGCCTGGAATAGCCTGCCCCCGCGCGGTGACGCTCATCCTTTTTGATCAGGAAAGGCCCGTTCCGCTTCGCACCTTTCTCATTGGGCACGCGGTAAAAACCGCTGATGAACAAGGGTGGAGCACGCTCGCAAATGGCAAGTTGCTGGATGCAGCCGAGGCGGCTGGGTTTGAAGTACTGGTTACACAGATAAGAACCTGCCGAACCAGCAAAATCTGCCTGAACGCAAGCTGGCCAGTGTGGTGCTGGGGAATGCGCGGTGGCCCGTCCTGAAATTGCACATTCAATTGGCGGTGGATGCAATCAATTCAGCAAAGCCGGGAAGCTATGCCGTGGTAACAATACCAAACGACTGATCATGAGGGGACCGATGCCATCCGAATATGAGGAAAGTTTTGAAAAGTACGAAGCAGGGCGAGTTGCGATGGAGAAAGCAGATTTCGACCGAGCCATACTGCTGTTTGAAGAGTCCGTCAAACTCTCACCGCATTTCAAAACTCTTGAACTTCTGGGCGAATGCAAGATCAACATCGGCCGCCCCTCAGAAGCAATTCTGCCCCTCGCCGCGGCTGTGGGGCTTGGCACGAATGCGTTTCGGGCAATGTATCTGTTGGCCAAGGCATACTCAGAAATGGGCGACAGGAAAACGGCTCTGAGCTTTTCAGAAAAGGCCTTACAGATGAA
The DNA here is from genome assembly GCA_050258305.1 of Actinomycetota bacterium. Taxonomy (GTDB): domain Bacteria; phylum Acidobacteriota; class Terriglobia; order Terriglobales; family Acidobacteriaceae; genus Angelobacter. The sequence goes on along the minus strand of JBLMYN010000048.1, from coordinate 2,023 downwards.
TCCGAATTTCAAACGCGCCCGCGAACTCAAGGAATTTCTCAGCGCTGGCTGACATGCCGCATGGTGCTGGCGTGAAAAACGCGTCCGCCTGAACTGGACAGCTTTTCGTGCGAGGGGTTGCGATTCCCGACGCAAGAAGTCACCCAATCCGTGCCATCAGAGTTCATCAGCGGTACGGTTTTGTTTGGCTGAGTGCTAACTGCCAATTGCTATTTGCCAGCTACAGAATCCGCGCTCATCCGCGTGAATCCGTGGTAGGCCAATGTATTAGCGAAAATCCGTGCAATCAGTGTTCATCACCTTCGCGCTCGTGCTTGCTGCCGTCCACTGACGTTGTGGCACAGCCGCCCCCGGCTGTGCGCCTTTCCCTCATGCGCCATGTCTGAGGTATCCCATCACGCCGCCTGTGGGTATCGGCGCGCTCGCTGTCGCTTGTGTCCTATCCAGGGACTATTCTCCTCCAAGCCATGGGTCTTTGATTCTCTTCGTCGATTGTCGACGCTTCATGCCTTCCCGCCAGTACCATGGGTAGTCCTCGGGGCGCCTGACACCTGTTTCGACAGCATTCATCGCGATGTAAAGCAGTTTATCCGCAAAATCTTCCTCGGACCGGATCATGTGGTCCATGGATTCGTCCTGCCAAAGGGTTCCCTTGCGTCGCATCAGCCTGTTCACGCTGTGGGAAGATGCTCCTTTGATCCCGTTCATGATTTCGGCCAACCGAAACGCCCCGTGTTCGTTCGCAAGCGGCGTCAAAATCAGATGAACATGAGTGCGCATGACCACCACGGAGCGCAGCGTATATTTCTTTTTGTGATCGTACAGGCAGTGCTCCAGAACCAGTGATTTCGCCGGATCCGGAAGCATAAAGCCGCCCATGGTCTTGAAAGTAATGAAATAGCTTTTTCCCGGCCTTTCGAGGTGAGGCAGGTTTCTTCGATACAAGGTCATCATGGCAGCTTCGCACAGCCGAGGGCGCCTCCACCCCTGAACGCGCAAAACCGGCGCGTTCCGGGGACCCCGGCGGCTGTGCCACCCAGAGTCACGTCTAATCATGCTCGCACAGTTCCTCATTCCCCGGTGATGCCTTTTGCGTTGACAGAGATCCGCGATCATCCGCGTGAATCCGCGGTAAGCCTCTCTCCCGGTCACCAACTATGATCCTCGCCGATGCTCTCTCCCTCTTGTCATCTTGAGCGAGCCCGAGCGACGAAGGAGTGAGGGCGAGTCGAAAGATCCCGAGGATGTTTCCTCTACGATGCTGATGCAGGGAATTTTGGCCCGAACTTTTTCCCTCTGCTTCTTCGCTCATGGCAGGGCGTGTGTCACAAAATCGGCTAAAGTTCTGCCCGGGTAATTGAGGACAATCCCATGAGCTCGAATGTGGCCACCGCGGAAAACCAGATTACGATCAATTACGCGCTCACGCGCAGAGAAGTTGCCGGCTGTTATCTCCTCGCGATTCGCGAATCGCCCGAGTATCTGCGATCCGTGGTCACGATGGCGGCCGTCATTGGACTCGCTCAAATGGGCTTGCGCGTCCTTTTTTCCCGGCGTCTCGGTGGCCCTGAAATTTTGTCGGCGATCATCGTGTTCGCGGTGATTCTCGCACTGCTTCCCATCGGGCTTTTTTTAACCGCCAAAACCGATCGGCGCACTCTCACCATCTCCCCTGCGGGAATCTCCACTTCCATCGGGAAAAGGTCCGCACAAATTCCCTGGACCAGCGTGAAGATCGTCAAGAATGCAAGCAGATTTGTTCTTATTGCCAGGACGAACGGGAACGCATTCTTCATTCCTGATCGGGTCTTTGCCGGTTCCGACGATCGCGCCCGGTTTCTGGAACACGTGGGACTTTGGCGCAGCAAAAAAGCAAGCACATAGCTGGTTCGACTACGCCCGGGTCTCGCTTCGCCGCCAGGAAATCGTCCGAGATCGCGCGCGGCGACATATGCCGCGAATTTTTTTGTGCCGCGCCTAACCACCCGTCACGCGCAACACCGGCGCGTGACGGGGGCCCGGC
>JBLMYN010000047.1:0-4343 GCA_050258305.1 Actinomycetota bacterium | reverse complement strand
AAAATCGCTGCGAATTCCGCGCGTGATTGTCCCGGTGTATCCGGGAGCGCTCTCCGCCCTTGGAATCCTCATCAGCGACGTGGTGAAAGACCATTCCCGTACCGTGCTATGGCGGGTCCGCGACCTCCCGGTTTCCCGGCTGACTGCAATTTATTCCGAGTTGCAACAAGAGATCGAGGCCGAACTCGCAAAGGAAGATTGGAAGGGAAGAGCAACCTGGGAACGCAGCGCTGATCTGCGTTATCGCGGGCAGGGGTTCGAGCTTAATCTGCCCTACGGGCGTGACCTGCTGGCGCGCTTTCACGCCGAACATAAGAAACGCTATGGCTACAGCAGCCCTGAACGTGAAGTAGAGATTGTAACTGTGCGCCTGCGCGGCAGGATCAGATCGCCGGAAAAGCTCACCAAAATCAAGGTGGAACCTGCGCCTGAGAACTTGCAGAAGAATCGTGTCCGCGTGTGGTTTGACGGCAGGCAGTGGGATACGCCGGTAATCCCGCGCTCCATGCTGGCCGGCCTGCGGCGGTACCGCGGACCGGCAATTGTGACGGAATACAGCGCAACTACAGTAGTGCCGCCGGGTTTATCTTTTCAGGCCGACAAGGCTGGAAATCTCCTGATTGAAGTTGTCTGAGGGGGCGCCAAAAAGCGCCCCCTTGTCCCTCAAGTCCAGCGAACGGAACTTTAAGAACGAGCGAGCGCTGTTTTTTCTTAAGCCTGGAGATCAGGCGGCGTCCTCATCGCGCTTGACATCCTCCTCACGGAGGTCCTCAGACGCATCACGGGCGGCGTCCCTGGCTCTTCCCATCAGGTTACGGGCTTTGCCTTTGAGTTGCTTTGCGCTGCCTTCAGCCTGAGCCTTTTCATCTCCGGTCCATTCCCCTGCCTGGCGCTTTACGCGTCCGGCGATATCTTCGGCCTTGCCTTTAATGCGGTCCTTATCCATGGATCCTCCTCCGTTTTACCATTGGCTTTCTTGAGTAACCTGAATTTTGGATTGCGATCGCTATACAACAGTTCGTCGACCGCTGATGAGCTGGAAAATCAAAGCGATCAGCGCCAGCACCAGCAGTATGTGAATGAATCCGCCCAGCGTGTAGCTCGTAACCACACCCAGCAGCCACAACACGAGCAGGATGATAAAAATTGTCCAAAGCATCTCGTCACCTCGGCGAGTCTGTCTCTCACTGAGATTGGAAGCCGCCGGAGAAACCGCAGGTTGTAAATAATCGAGAGCTGCCGTGCTCTCAGTCACCCTTAAACAAAAAAAAGACCGTCAACGGGCGTGGTGACCAGGAACCAAAGCTGAATGTCGATCCAGGAGAATCACGGCACAGTTCCGTCCCAAGGCACTCAGCATTCGCTATGATTACTGATCGAGAGTTGTTCAACATGAAAGCCATGAAAGTCGCGATTCAGGGGGAACGGGGATCATTCAGCCATCAGGCTGCGCTCAAGCTTGTGCCCGGATGTGAGGTGATCCCGTGCAGCCGCTCGGTTGAGGTATTCGGTGCGGTGGGCAGCGGGAGGGCGGGAGCCGCGGTGATTCCCGTGGAAAACACTCTGGCCGGTCCGGTGGGAGAACATCTGGACCTTCTGCTCGAGCGCGATGTCTTCATCACGCGTGAGCTGCTGTTGAGGATTGAGCACAATCTGATTGCAGCGCCGGGGGTAAAGCTCAAAGATCTGCGCCAGGTGTTCTCACACCCTGTGGCGCTGGATCAATGCCGCAATTTCTTCCGGCGGCACCGAAGCATTGCGCCTGTGCCGTTTTACGATACTGCGGGGAGCGTGAAGCACGTGCTGGAGGAGAAGCGGCATGATATGGCGGCTATCGCCAGCGTTCAGGCTGCACGGGAGTATGGTGGAAAAATCCTCATGGCCGGGCTGGAAGACGATCCCCGGAACGTTACCCGATTTTTTCTCATCCTAAACAAGAAGAAGATTGCCCCCAATGCAAACAAGACCTCGCTGGCGTTCTCGCTCAAAAATCAGGCTGGCGCGCTCTTCAAGGCACTGAGCGTCTTTGCCTTGCGGGATCTCGATTTGAGCAAGATCGAATCTCGACCGGTACGAGGCCGGCCCTGGGAATATTGCTTTTTCGCTGATGTGCTGAGGGGGGATGATGAACCGATGCGGCTGGCGCTGCGCCATTTGGAGGAAATCGCCGGTTTTGTAAAAGTGCTGGGCATCTATCCTCGGGCAAAGTAAACCCCGGTAAACCTTGAACAGGGTGCAATTTTGCCTCTCCAACATGTGTGATAAAGAGCACGGTAGCCGGGGAGATGCTCAGTCAGAATCAACAGCGGACCGTTGCTCGCAGGGAATTGCCGGCTGGAGGACACAATCGAGCCACCTGAAGGTAATTTGCGGGCTGGAGCGCCGTGGGGTAGAATCCGCGAAATCACGCCAAGGCAGGCTGCGCGGGTTTAGGTTGCATCTTTTTATTGGTCCAGGTCATCAATATGTGAGTGTATTATTATCAAGGATTGAATATGGCCTCTGAAAATATCAATGATGTCATAGCTTTAGAAGGATCGCCTGAAGGGGCGCAGGCACTAGGCGAGGGTGAAAAAAAGGGCGTTCCGGTGCTTCCGGTCCGCGATACGGTACTGTTTCCTCACGCCGTTCTGCCGCTGACGGTTGGCCGGGAGAGCTCGATCCAACTGATTAACTCCCTGGGGGATGAGAAGACCATTTTGGTGGTCGCGCAGCGTGAGGCGCGCGTTGATACCCCGCAGCCGAGCGATCTTTACAGCATCGGCACCCTGGCCACGGTGCACAAAGTAGTCAAGATGCCCAATCAGAGTCTGTTCGTGTTTACGGAAGGTTTGCAGCGGGGCAAATTGACGGACTTCACCCAGTTGACGCCGTTTATGCGGGCCAACCTGGACCTGATTGCCGATGCCGAACCTTCGCCTTCACCTGAAATCGAAGCCCTGCAGCGCAATGTGCTTACCCTGTTCCAGCAGATCGTAGCCGGGTCGCCCACTCTTTCTGATGAACTGCAGACGGTAGCCATCAATATCGAAGAACCAGGCAGGCTGGTAGATTTCATTGCGTCTTCGCTGCCGTTCCTCTCCACCAAGGACAAACAGGAAGTTCTGGAGACTCCTGACGTCCACACGCGTTTGCAGAAGATCAACCAGCACCTGGCGAAAGAGCTGGAAGTGCAGCAGCTCCGCAACAAGATCCAGACTGAAGTCCAGGACCAGGTACAGCAGTCGCAGCGCGAGTATTACCTGCGCGAGCAGATGAAAGCCATCCAGAAAGAACTGGGCGAGCAGGACGAGACGCAGCGCGATGTCGAAGACCTGCGGCAGAAGATTGAAGCCGCCGGTATGCCTGAAGAGGTCAAGAAGGAAGCTCTAAAAGAGCTGACTAGACTGGGGCGCATGTCGCCCATGGCGGCGGATTACTCGGTGACCCGCAACTACATTGAGTGGCTTGCGGTTCTGCCCTGGTCGAAGTCCAGCGGCGTGGAAGTGGACATCACCAAAGCGCATGAGATTCTGGACGCCGACCACTACGATCTGAAGAAGGTCAAAGACCGCATTCTGGATTATCTTTCTGTGCGGCGGTTGAAGCCGAGCATGAAAGGGCCGATCCTTTGCTTTGTCGGTCCTCCCGGAGTCGGTAAGACTTCTCTGGGACGTTCCATTGCCCGCGCCCTGCAGCGCAAGTTTGTGCGCCTGTCTCTGGGCGGAGTGCATGATGAAGCGGAAATCCGCGGTCATCGCCGCACCTATATAGGCGCCTTGCCGGGGCAGATCATTCAGGGCATCCGTCGCGCCGAAACCAACGATCCCGTGTTCGTGCTGGACGAGGTGGATAAGCTGGGACGCGACTTCCGCGGTGATCCTTCGTCGGCGCTGCTGGAGACGCTGGATCCTGAGCAGAACTCCACGTTTCGTGACAACTATCTGGACGTACCGTTCGACCTCTCGAAGGTGCTGTTCATCTGCACGGCCAACATGCTGGATACCATCCCCGAGCCGCTGCGCGATCGCATGGAAATTATCGAGCTGCAGGGCTACACGGAAGACGACAAGGTGCATATCGCTCAGCGTTACCTCATTCCCAAACAGATTGAGGAGAACGGGCTGAGCACCGATGTGATCGAGCTTCCTGAAGACGCGGTCCGCTTCGTGATCCGGCATTACACCCGTGAAGCCGGCGTCCGTAACCTGGAACGCAATATCGGAACGCTTTGCCGCAAGCAGGCGCGCCGCATTGCGTTCCAGGTTACGGACGCCGGCTTCACGGGTGTAATGCCGGATCACGAAGCGGACCGCGTCTTCAGGAAGCTCGATCACATCAGTGCTCAGCCCGTTCTCCTCAAT